>DATJQA010000065.1:0-15288 GCA_035506115.1 Minisyncoccota bacterium
GCGCCGATGCGCGCGACAACGTGCGGCGTATCGAAGAACACGAGCGCGCCGACGATACCCAGGCCGATAAGAATATAGAGCAGAAATATTCCGAAGATGTAGGCGCTACCGGTCAAAACGATGCTCTTTCGGGTCCGACCCAAACTCGCCAGGAACGCGATGGTGAGGAGCAGGACCGAGATGGCGCAGGGATTCAAGCTGTCGACCGCCGCCGCCACGATAAGCACCGGCAAGAACCAAGCGCTATGATAGGTAACGTTATTCTGTAGGAAGCTCTGATTGAAACGGCCGAAGAGCGAGAGCGCCAGAAACACAACGACGAGACCGGCAAGAAGCAACAATCTTTTCGACATAACGAATTAATTATTTAACGAGCGCGAACGAGACGCTCGAATTTTCAGTTTATCATAACGAATCCACGACCTCGAGCTCGTTCTTCAGGATGGTGTCGTGTCCCTGGAACAGGATGCGGCCCTTGAATTTTTTCCCGGTAAAGAAGAGCGGCATCCAGTAAACATCGTCCGGCCACATGTCCTTGAACGGTATCTCGTCCACGTAGAACCACTGCGGGCGCATCTCCTCCGTTTCTTTCGGTTCGCCGGAATATTTCAGAATACGGAAGAAATGAACGTCGAGATGTTCTTCCTCGCCTTTGAACTCAAAATCGATGTTTCCTACCTTCTCGAGCGTTTCCACCTCAAGTCCACACTCCTCGCGCACTTCTCTTTTCGCTGCTTCTTCGATGGTCTCGCCTTTCTCTACTTTTCCGCCGAAACCATTCCATCGGCCGGTGCCGAACCCGCGCTTTTTGAGACCCAGAAGCATTCGGGGCTTTTCGTACAAAAGACAAAGGGTGAGAGCTTTCTTCTTCATATAAAACATCGTACCACAAAGCGTGGTTTATCCTCGTCTTCCAAAAAAAGACTTTACGACGTCAGGAACTTCGTGAACCGGTAGAGCGGGATTATCATGCCGACAACAATGATGAACACAATAAGGATGGTCACGCGGTTTGTTGTCTGAGAGCTCTGATAAACATCCTGCGGCGTTGTGGAGATTATGACCTCGCCCACTTCCGCTCCGTGCGCGTCCTTGATGGCCTGGGAAACGCCGAGGGCATCCGCTCCCCCAAGCGCGGTCACTTCTGCGCCCGCGGGCGCCGTGACGGCCGTCCCGACGTTCAAGAGCGAGCTGCCGGCCACTTGGCCGTTCGCGACGAAGGTCGTCTGAAAACCGCTCACGTCCTGGAAGCGTAAAGCAAAATCCCGGTCGAACGATGCGCCGACGATGACCGCTCCTATTATCTTTCCCTGGTCATAGACCGGCGCTGCCCCCCGGATGAGGAAACCCTCCGTCGGCGTTCTGTCCACGCCGGACGAGAGGAAACCCTGAAGCGCTTCTGGGCCGACAGCATCGTTCAAGATGCTCTCCCCGCTCTGGACCGGGAATTGGGTCCGATAGAGCCACGCTCCATCGGCGGTCGTCACGCCCCAGAATGAAGCGCCCGTCGCCGGCAGAACATCAGCGGAAGCGCGCTCGAACGCCGCTCCGTCCCGGTTCTTAATAGCATCATGAGCATCGCTGTTCGTCGCCGCCGTCTGGGCGGCCGCTAACACCTGCTGGCGCAAACTGTCCAGATAAAAATGGAACATCACTTGTGCATTTGCGACCGCATGTCTGGTCTCCTGTTCGCGCTGATAGAGAAGGAAGCTCGAGAAAGCCGTTGTCACGAGCAAGGCGACGCCCAAAGCACCGGCGATAAAAATGACAAGCGCCTCTTCGCGCAAGCGCAGGCTAATGAAAGACCGTATCCAAAGCGCGAACGCGAGCAGGACCAGCGCGTTCACTATGGACAGAACAAGCCAGTTTTGCGGGCCGAGGCCAGCCGGCAGAATACCTTCAAGCGCAAGCAAACAGAAGCCGACAATGAGCCATTTCACTTGACGTTCCACGTACCGGAAATAGCGCCAGAGCAATATGGCAACGATAAGAAGCGCCCCGCCGGCAAGACCAATGTTCGGACCGGCGGCGAAGGCAAGGGGCGCGATGGCGAACGCCTCCCGCTCAATCTTCGGCCGGCTGGGCAAAGGCTCGATGAGATAAGCCAAGAAAACGAGCGCAAGACCGCCGAAGAGAAGCGCGTTGCTCACAATGACCAAAAGACCGTTCGAAGCGTAAAGCGCTTCGACTATTCGCCACGCCGCGAGCAAGAAGAACCCGAGGGCGCGGGCGAAACTGAACATGTCGCGTTTCAAGGCGAAAGCTTCGGCGAACAACCACCCGATCAAGAAGAAAACTATCGCTCCGAGCAGGCCGAGCGCGAGCCCCAAATTCTGGATTATCAATATCGTGGACATGATGAGGTATTTTCAGTATACCGCATTTTCGACCTAATCAGATATCAGAGCACCGAACGACCGGAAATCGCCGAGCGTGAGCGGCCAGATACGTTGGGCGACGATGTGGCCGGTCCGATCGACGAGCATCGCGATCGGCACCACCCCGACGTTGTAAGCCGCCCCTGCTGTTCCGGCCGGATCGGCCAGCAAACGCAGCTCCGGATACCGGGCCGCGAACTCGCGGAGCGTAGAAGTCGTCTCTTGAAAACCGATCGGCACAACGGCCAGGTCGTGCGGCGCGAAAAGACGGGCGTATTCGTCGAGAGCGTTCAGTGTTGCGAGCGAATCATCGGTCCAGCTGACCCAGAAAAGGACGAGGGCATCCCGATCGCGCAGATCGGCAGACGACCAAGTGTGGCCGTTCTCGTCCACGGCGGTGATATCCGGCGCTGCTGGACCACTGCGCTCCTGAGGAGCGGAATGTCCTAGATACAACGGAGCAAGCGCTTGCAAAGCCAGAATGCTGCCCGCAAGAAGAACAAGCGAGAGAGCTATCCAATATGTCCTCTTGAGCCAAAGAGCGGTCATTGGAAAGAAAATATCCTTTGCCACCAGGACAATGGGGCGACGGGCGTCGGCGCCGTCTGAGCAGCGGGCGTGAGAACACCGATCGGCCGGACCATCTCGTTGCCGTCCTCATCTCCGGCCTGAGCCGCGAGCGTTTTTGCTCCGTTGGCGACGAACAGAACGTCCGCGGACCAAAGATCGGCTTTCTCGTCGAACGCGAGATCTGTCTTTTGTCCGCCCAGATCGAGAACCGCGAAGGTCGGCTGGCCCGTGATGCGCATCCGCACATGAACGGTCGTTCCGGCGGGAACAAGGAAATTCCCGCCCGCATCCGGATAAATGGCTTGGCCATCGGCGGAGACCGCAAAGGCTCCTATCTGAGGGGGCGTGGCCTTGACGATCACGACCTGCGAAACCTCCGGCGAGATGTTCCCGGCCCGGTCGACGGCTTGGACTGTGATGCGGTGGGAACCGTCCGGTAGGTCTTGAGGATGATGGACGGCAAAAGCGGCGGCGTGAGCTCCGGGCACACCCGCGAACGGCGCCTCATACCAAGACGAATCGTCTACTTTATAGCGCACTGCCGAGAGGCCGGCAGCGCCTTTATCGCTTGCCACACCAAGAACCGTCACCGCCCGCTCCCGACTGATACGTTCCCCGGCGCCCTCCAAAGATATTTGAGGCGGCTCTGTGTCAAAACCGATGCTGATGTGCTGGGCGCTCACGATCATCTTTCCGGATCTCGTTTTGCCTCTAAGCACCAAGCTCTGGGCCGCATTCGATCCGAGACCGGAAAGCGCGAACCGGAACTTTTGAAGCGCCTTGTCGCCCCAGGCGCCTTCGGTCGGCGAAATGCTTTGCCAATGCTGACCGTCCAAAGCGTACTCCACGTTCATAAGCGGGTCGTTCATGTTCCGGACGGAGCCGGTTATCTCCTGGCGGCCGCCCGAAACGAAGATGTCGCCTTTCGAATCTAAGCTGATTATCGGCAGGTCGTTCGCGAGCGTGAACCGAGCCGGCGCAGAAGCTGTGGTCAGCAGACCGTCCGAAACGACCACGCGCGCCAAGTATTCTTCTTGGTCCGGTACCGCGCTCGAGTCCCAGTCGTAACTCTCGCTCGTAAGACCGCTGGCCAATGTCTGCCAGGTCGTTCCTTTGTCGTCGCTCAGCTCGACATGAGCCGTGAGTTGGTCGCCGTTTGGGTCACTGGCCGACCAAGCGAATGTTATCTGGCCGTTCCGCCGGCCGCCGGACAAGGGATTGATGAGCGTTACAACGGGCGGACTATTTACGGTCACGACCGCCTGGGCCGCCTCGGAAGGAGCGCCTTTGATATCCCACGCAACGACCGAAAGCGCGTTATGTCCGTGATTAAAATCTTTCTGGAGCGGAACATTGCGAAACTCAAATTGGCCTTTCTGGACAGCGCCGCGGATCGGCGAGCTCGTTCCGTTCACGCGCAAACCGACCTCAACAGCGGTCGGACCGACCGTTCCGATAAGCTGCGGCAAAACCGATTGGTCGAGCCGGTCCGGCACCGGGCTCAGGGTCGGCCGGGACGGCGGCGCAACGCCGACCATCAAATGATCGCCCTCCGTAATTACTGTTCCGTTGTTTCCCGCTAGGTCGGCCCCAAGGACACGCACTTCCGCCGGACCATCGAAACCAGCACGGGGCGTGAACGTGCCTGAGAACAATTGGCCCGGTACATTGCCGGTCAATTTTATCGCAACCGGATCCTGACCCAACTGCCGGATGGTCGTTGTGGGAAGGCTTGCGAGCGGTTTCGTGCTTTCAATGCTCAAAGTGACCGGCTCGCCGCGCGTGAAGGCTGGCTGGAAGTGAACGGCAAAGCTCGGCGGCGTATTATCTATCGCCACGAAGTTCACGACCGTCTCGGTCTCGTCGCCGTCCACGCCGTGAACCAAGAATTTCAGCCGATAACGGTCGCTCTCTGGTAAGCGGGTCGTATCGAACATAAATGTCCCGGTGGCCGGCAGGCCGGTCGCGAGCGATTTCCAATCGAAGCTGAAAGGCGGACTGTAAAAAACGTCGACAGGATTGGCCGCCAATCCATGCTTAAAATCCTTCAGAGCATCGTCTTTATCGCTCGCAACATACGGTATCGGAAAAACGCCCGAGAGCGGATGCGGGAAAGCGCCTTTCGTCAATCCGGAGATGTTCACGATCGGCGGATAGACGATAGTGCCACCCTCCTTCGTACCTTCGGTGCTGTAGCTCGCCGGGTCGGTCCCCATGGTGAAATCTGCCTCGCCCTGGAACCCATCGGCATTCTGACAACCCTGATAATCGAACTGGTCGCAGTTCCAATTCATCGTCTCGATGGCGGCGTAATGCCCCGGAACAAAACCGGAAACGTTGTCCCAGCCGATCGTATCCGCCAAACTTATCATCGAGCCGCCGTCCATCACATATATCATGTTCACGAAGTTGCCGGAGTCGGTGTCGTAAAAATATACCCGACCCCCGCCGTCGACGGTCGAAACGACAATGTCGTTCCCGACCTGGAAGTAGTCGTGCTGCATCGTAACGGCCGCCGCCGAGAACGGAATACAGAACAAAGCCGCTCCTATCCCGAAAAGTATCAGGCGGTAACGGCTGAGCATGAGATATAAAAGATGAGATTACGCGCCGCCGTCCGGCTTGGCGTCCTTCACGGTCACAGTGACATCCGGGACGTTGCTCCCTCGGGAATAGGCCTCCATTATCTCCTCTATCTTCGCCAGTATCTCTTTCGGTTCGTACTCGCTCTTCACCAGATAAGTGATCGCGCCGAGCTTAAGCGCCTCCGTTGCATCGGTCTGGCCGCTCAGGTTGGTCAGAACGATAACGGGAATCTTCTTGAAATTCGGGTCCGCCTTCAACTGGCGGATGAATTCCAAGCCGTTCATTTTCGGCATCATCACATCGGTCACAACAACGGTCGGCGGATCATCTTTCATCTCCATCAGCTTCACAAGCCCTTCTTCGCCATTGAAGGCGATGTGGGCATCGTAGCCCGAATGAGCGAACGCCGCCGCGTACATCTTCACGAGCAACGGATCATCCTCGACCAACAATATTTTCTTTAACATGGTGGTTTCTAATATCTAATGAAAGTATAGCAAATTAGGCCAACCACTAACACCAAAGGCGGGTTTTGCGCGTCTATTGGCCTGCTACTTCCCGTGACATCTCTTATACTTCTTCCCGCTGCCGCACGGGCACGGGTCGTTCCGGCCAACATGCTTGCCGTCCTTTCCGACCGGCGCCGGCGCAACGCTCATTCTTATCGACTGAGTCGCTTGTGGCGAGCTCGTCGAGCCAGCGGTCAATTTGAACAAATTCGCAAAAACCCAAGCGTTCCAATTCACCCAGAAGTCCTTGTAAAGACGGTGGGCTTCGGCACGGTACTCGACGAGCGGGTCGTGCTGGCCGTAGGCGCGCAGACCGACAGATTCGGAAAGCGCCTCAAGATTCTCGAGATGCGTCATCCAGAGCATATCAAGAATGCCCAAAAGCTGACCTAAAGCGAACGGCTGCTTCGCCGTTTCTGCACTCCGCGTCTTTAAGATTTCTCGGAGCTCGTCTTCCAATTCCCCGCTCGCTTCTTCGCTCTTGCTCCGCCAGACATAATCCCTCGAAACAATGCCGGTCTCGAGGAATGCTTTCTTGAGCTCTTCTGCCGTCATGCCCCCCAAGCCGGAAGCTTGGTCGGGCAGCATCAGCTTCAGCTGATCAAGGACCGCTGTCTCGATGATACCCGCAAGGGTCTCGGCGTTCATGGCCATGAGCAGTTCCTGGCGCCGCCGATAGACCGCCGATCGCTGCTTGTTCAAAACGTCATCATATTCCAATAGATGTTTGCGCATATCGAAGTTCGCGCCTTCCACTTTCGACTGTGCCTGGGCCACGGCATTCGCCACCACGTTCATCTGCATCGGCTCGTCTTCCGGCATGTCAAAGCGCTGCATCAGGCTTTGGATGCGGTCGCCGCCGAAAATACGCACGAGATCGTCATCGAGCGCCAGATAGAACTGCGATGAGCCCGGATCGCCCTGTCGGCCGGCCCGACCGCGCAATTGGTTATCGATACGCCGCGCCTCGTGCCGTTCCGTCCCAACGACGTGGAGGCCGCCCAGAGTGCGCACTTTTTCGGCTTCTTCCTGTTTCGGTGGGTTGCCGCCCAGGATGATGTCGACGCCGCGGCCGGCCATGTTCGTTGCGACCGTCACGGCTTTGAGCCGGCCGGCTTGCGCAATGATAGCGCCTTCGCGTTCATTGTTCTTCGCATTCAGCATCTCGTGCATCACGCCGGCCTTGTTAAGCATTGCCGAAAGCAGTTCGTTCTTCTCGATAGAAGTCGTACCGACCAGGACCGGCTGGCCGTTCTCATAATGTTCTTTGATGTCACGCACCACGGCGCGCCACTTCGCCGCTTGATTCGCGTAGATCTTATCCGTTTCATCTTTCCGAACGAGCGGCCGGTGCGGCGGAATGGAAAAGACATCGAGCTTGTAGACCTTGAAGAACTCTTCCGCCGAGGTCTGGGCCGTCCCGGTCATGCCGGATATCTTCTTGTACATCCGGAAGTAGTTCTGGATGGATATCTTCGCGTACGTCCGCGATTCCTCTTTCACGAGCACGCCCTCTTTCGCCTCGATGGCCTGATGGAGGCCACCGTTATAACGCCGACCCTGGAGCAAGCGGCCCGTGAACTCATCGACTATCAATATTTCGCCGTTCTTCACAACATAATCCTTATCGCGCATGAAAAGCGCCTTAGCCCGCAAGCTTTCTTCTAAGTAATGGACCAGGCGCAGGTTCTCCGGCGCATAGATATTCTGGACACCAATGAGCTTTTCCACCTTCTCGATACCGGCTTCCGTAATGGAAACGGTCCGGCGTTTCTCGTCCAGATCATAATCAGTGTCCTTTTGGAGGCCGCTTACGACCCGGGCAAAGGTTTTATAATGCTCGCTGGACTCAGCGTCCGGGGCGGCGATGATAAGCGGTGTCCTGGCTTCATCTATAAGAATGGAATCGACCTCATCGATGATGGCGAAATGCGGCTCGCGTTGGACCTGGCTCCCAAGATCGGAGGCAAGATTATCGCGCAGATAATCGAAGCCGAACTCATGGTTCGTGCCGTAGGTGATGTCCGCCAGGTAAGCTTCGCGTCGCGAAGTAGGTCGAAGATATTCCTGCTGAACGAGGAAGTTGCCGGTCGCGTCACGCTCGGCGTCGATGATGGCTTCGCCTTCCGCCTGGATGTGCCACTCTGGGTCGTAGAGAAAAGCGCCGTTCGGCACAAGACACGCGACCGAGAGGCCGAGCATCCGATAGATCTGACCCATCCAGACAGCGTCGCGGCGGGCGAGGTACTCATTCACGGTCACCACGTGCGCACCCTTGCCGGCAAGAGCGTTCAAATAGGTCGGCGCCACGGCGGCGAGCGTCTTGCCCTCGCCGGTCATCATCTCGGCCACGCCGCCCTTATGAAGAACAAGTCCGCCAAGGAGCTGCTCGTTGAACGGCCGCTGCTTCAAAGTGCGGCGCGCCGATTCGCGCGCGAGCGCGAAGGCCTCGACGATGACGCCCTCGTCTTCGACGCCGGTTTCGGCGACGCGCGTTTTGAGCGCTCGGCTCGCCGCGCGCAACTCTTCGTCGGTCAGCTTCTCGATCTCCGACTCGCGCGCCGAGATCGCCTCGACGGTCGTTCTAAATTCCGCAAGCGGGTCGCCGCGGAAAATGTTGGTAATGAATTCGAGCATTCGTTATTTCTTCGCCCGACGGACGGTTTTCGTCTCAAGGCGTGTCTTGTACTTCTCGATCTCTAACTTCAACATGCTCTTCACGTTGTCGACGGCAGTCCTAACATCGGCATCGTCCGCGACCGCGCGTAAAAGTTTTCCCGGCAACGCCAGGTTCGCTTCCGCCATAAAGACGTCGCCGTGCCGGTGGTGGCGCGTGGTTCGCGCGACCTCGACGCGCATCTCGACGGCGCCAAGCTCGTCGAATTTCTTGAGGAATTTTTCGAGCGTGCCAAGCTTCTCCTGAATATAGGTCTCCAAGCTCGGCGTCAGGTCCAAACCGGTACCTTTTATGGATATCTGCATGTTTCCCATCCTAGCACTCCCCTCGCCCCCTTGTCCACGAAAACCTGGATTTTTTCGCCCCATTCCACAAAAAGAAGACCGCCCCGTCTAGAGGACGGGGCGGTAAGCACTCACAGGGCGGACTAGATCCGCTTCTTGGAGCTCTTCTTTGCTTTCTTAGCTTTCTTCTTCGCCATGGCTTGAAGTGGAGAGCGTTGATTTTTAGTTTTAGATTGGGTTGTCGACCGCCCCAATGCGCTGCCAAAATATTATTGAGAGAAAATATTCTTCGAATACCCTCTCTCAAACTTACCTAGACATTATATCAAAATGATTTTCTCCTTTTGAAAAAATCTGTGGATAACTCAAAAAAATCCCTCGCCCGGATGATTTACAAAAATTTCTCAGCGCACTTCTATTACCTCTGGTTCGAGTTTGATGCCGAATTTCTTTCTTACTTCCGCCTGCGCAAGCGCGATTAACGCCTTCACGTCGCTGGCTTTCGCCTTCCGGACGTTCACGATGAAGTTCGGATGCTTCGGCGAGAACATCGCGCCGCCGTGAACGACGCCCTTAAGACCGGCCTCGGACAGAAGATAGGCCGTCGGCACGACCGGGAACGGGTCGGTCTTCACGACCGGCGCGAACGCCGCATGCCATTTCTTCGGCACACGCGCGAGCGGCACGTTCTTGAAGATGCTTCCGACGTTCGGATACTCGAGCGGCTGGTGTTCCTGCCGGTATCGGATGTGGTCGTTCATTTCCGCTCGGATATTTTTCTCATCCCCTTTCTCCAACGTGAAGGTCGCCTCTAGGACTATTTCTTCGCCGTCTTGTTCCTTAAAAATGCTAGACCGGTAACCGAACCAGCATTGCCTGTTCGTCCAAGCTTTTTCTTTAAGCGTTTTGGTATTCAATGTCCGAACGCTTTTGATATTATCTTTCGTCTCGCCGCCGAAGGCGCCGGCATTCCCGCGTACCGCGCCGCCGACCGTGCCCGGCAGACCGCCGGCCCATTGGAGACCGCTTAATCTTTTCTGCGCCGCAAATTTCAACAGATCAGCCATCAACTCGCCGGCCCCGACGGTCACTTCGTTCTTCTTCGCTGAAAAACCGCGGACGATTATCTTAAGAACTAGGCCGTTAAAACCCTTGTCAGAAATAATGAGGTTCGTGCCACCGCCCAGAATGAAAACCTTCAATTTTCTTTTTTTCGCTTCCGCAAGTGCCGTTCTAACTTCCGCCGGCGTTCGCGCTTCAAAAAAATACCGGGCCGGGCCGCCGATCTTGTAGTTCGAGTGCTTGGCAAGCGAGACGTTCTTTCTGAATTCCATCGAAATGAATAAGCGGGGCTCCGCCCCGCGCTGGTACTTCCGCTTCTCCTTTCGGGGGGCCGCAAGAGGTGACCTCCAATTCTGTTTGTATTGAATGAGTGCTCTACTCGCGGCCCCCGGACGGGACAAGCCACTCCTCTGCCTATTTATAGTAGCCCAACTCCCCTCACTTGGGAACAAGTCCCAGAAAAATCCCTCACCCAAGGGAGGTGAGCATCTTCCCGTAGCCCATACGCCACCGAACCAACAACAAAAAGACGCCCAGCACGTACAGGTCCGACCGGACAAAAAGATGCCACGCTCCGAAATCTCTCTTGGGTGAGGGAAAAACATAAAACCCCTTGCGGGGTTTTATGCCAAACAGATTGGGGAGATACCTTAGTCGATATCGTCGTTAAGGTATGCTTCACTCATTCACGCGCTGGAGTATAGCACGGTTTTCGAAAGAATGCAACCCCCGCGCCGCTTTCGAGCCTCTAAAACGGGCGGGGCTGTCCTCAGCGAAGTCGAAGCTGTCCTCTCACTCTATCGAAAGACGCTCAAAAGTCCGATGAGTGCGACCACGGCCCAGACGAGATTCAAGACGGCCGGTTGGATATCTTTTTTTAAGTACGCCTCCAAGCCCAAGGCCACCGCCCCGGTCAGGTTGAGCAATTGATACAATCCTTCTTGCGGCGAAAGTAATCCGAAACTGGCCAAAGTATAGGCGCCTAAAATAGCCGCGACGCCCATCCAACCCGCAGCGTCGATAAGCTGGATATTGCTAAGCGCTCGGCGTGGAGACCGGTGCAACATTTTTCGGCTTTACAAAGACGATGAACTTGTAGCCCACGAAGTTCAGGAGCATCCCGCACAGGATGGCGACCACCTTGGCGACATTCGTCCAAAGGGCGTCGGAAACGTTCGGATGCGCAACGTGATTGAAGACATATGAGGTCACGAAACCGTTGAAGAGCGCCACCACTCCGGTTACGGCATAGAATTTTATGACCTCAACTAGCGGCTTCTCTTCGCTCTTGCCGGCCTCGAAGGTCCAGAACTTGTTCCAGAAGAAACTATTGATGGTTGCCGTGAAGGCCGTGCAGGCCGCGAGAACAGCAAAGCCATTATCGCCGAATCGGGCCTGGACGGTGGCCGCAAAGCCCAGAACGCTCGCCAGATTCAGGAGGCCGATGTCTACGAAACTGTTCGACGAACCGACCGCCGCGAACTTGCCGAATTGGTAAAGGATCTTAAGGAAGCGGCTCAGGAAGAAAAGGACATAAAGCGCGATGGGCGCCAGAACGGTGAAGCCGATGAGGACGCCAAGCTGGACAAGCGCCTGCGGCGGCACCATATGAAGGAACTTCGTGAACAATGGCACGAAGCTCTTATCCCACAGGTTCCAGATGATGGGCTGGAACATCAATCCGACCTCCGCCCCGACTATCGTTACGTTCCGAAGATCTTTTTTATCCATTTTTTATTTATTATCGACCGGCTTCGATTATTTGATTGAAGCTTTCCGCTGACAGACTGGCGCCACCGACCAAAGCACCACTTATCTCGCCGAGCTGAAGGAACCCGGCCGCGTTCTCTGGCTTCACCGAACCGCCGTAGAGAACGGTGATGGCGCCGGACTTTTCCCGGATGAACTGCGCCATGACCGCCGTTTCTTCCGGCTTATCCGGCACGCCCGTACCGATGGCCCAGATAGGTTCGTAGGCCACCACGACCTTACCGGTCACACCTGCGAGGTCTTTCGCAAGTTGGTCACCGACAAAAGCCTGAGCGGCGGGCAAACCCTGATCCCGCACTTCCTTCGGTTCACCGACGCAAAGAATGACGACCAGGCCGGCCGCCTGAGCGGCCCGCACTTTCGCGTTCACCATTTCGTCCGTCTCGCCGAGCCGGCGGCGTTCCGAGTGGCCGATGATGACATACCTCACGCCGACGCTCTTCAACATCATCGCCGAAACTTCGCCGGTATAAGCGCCGCCCTCCTCCCAAAAGACATCTTGAGCGCCGAGCGTCCCCTGTTTCAAAACTTCATGGACGGCTTGAAGGAACGGGAACGGCGGGCAAACGACCGCGTCCGCCGAATCGATAGCGGCCGCGAGCGCCGCCGCTTCAGCCGCGCTCTGCGGGTTCAACTTCCAATTAGCGACGATAAGCTTCGCCATTGATTTCTATTGTAGCACAGGTCTTGTCACCGCTTGGCCGCTCTGTTAGGCTACCACCAGTTTCGGGCGATATTCTGCGAGCGGAAAGGAGGTGAAAATATGAAGCTCCGCTTCGACGAAGACCGCGCCCGTCAGCTCTTTGGCATACTCCAGGATTTCCATCTTGATGACCGGAAGCGTGGCGGACCGTTCCGCAACATCGTACTGCCGCAAGACCGCTGGGCCGTCAGCGCCGACCCGCGCCGGGCCGCGAACGAACTTTCCTACTTCGCTATCACCCAACGGGGCGGCGTCGTGAGCGAGGACCCAGGCAAGTGGATCGTCACCCTTCGGGAAACCGAACCCGACCTGTTCGAGCCGGCCGCGGTCGCCCGCGCATGGACCGTGGACGGCATCATGGAAGCCATCCGAACGATCATCGTGAAGCGCCGGAAAGACCTCGGTCTCCCGAAGTTCGTCCAGCTTTCCCTGGCCATGGTCGGCCAGTCCCACGCTGATCTGCTGCCCGAACAGGTTAACGGCGCGAACGAGGACCACTACAAGCTCGACGAGTTCGCCGAGAGCTGGCACTACAATTCGGTGACCCTCGCCGAACTCTGGGACAGCAATGTCTTGAACATCTACGCCGGGGCGCAGGATTTCGAAGAGGCCTTCGCCCGCATCGACCGGAAACGGGTCGCGCGGGGTTTCCTCGGCATCCGGCGGAAGATCTTCTCGCTCCTCACCATCTGGCTGCAGGAACAGAACTTCGTCCCTCGCTTCCCGACACCGGTACCGGTTGATTTCCACGCCTTGCGTCTCCTCTTCGGCACGGGCGTCGTCACGGCCGAGGATGTGCCGCCGTTCGTCGTCGACCCCGACGTCCACCCGACCCACTTCGCCGGCCGGCCGTTCATCCACGTGAGCGAAGAAGTGATGGATGAGGTCGCCATATGGAGCCAGGGATTCATGGTCCGGAACGGGTTCTCCCATCTCGCCATCAACCCGGCGCTGTGGGTACTCTCCCGCGAACTGTGCGTCCACGAATTTCAGGCCGGTTCGAACGGACGCGGGCGGACCGGCAACCGGCGGAACCTCAAGATCGTCTACGCCGAGGACCTGCGCCGGAACCCGGCCTTGTGGCGGAAGCGGTATCGGGACCCAGCTCGGTTCTGTCCCGTCGCCGGCCTCTGCCAAGCCGTGACGCCAAGCGCGCTCTACTACAGCTTCGGGCTCCTCTTCATGAATGAGCGCCTGCCGTATCCGTTCGGCCGTCCCCGGTTCCTTCCCAACATCAACTGGCGCGACTTCCTGGAGCACCAGACACCCAAGAACGATAGAAAGTGAACGCCGCCGTTGCCCGTAGAGGAACGGCGGCGCACTTCTTTTTGGTATTTGCCACGCGCCGGAAAAGGGATTTAAATAGGGCCAGCACCCGAACGGGCGCAAGGAGGAGAACGTGAGGAATCCGAAAACGATCCTCGCCAATCCCCAGGCGCACTGCTTCGGGATCGGCGACTTCTACGTCGGACTGACGACGCAACTCTTCGGCGGGACCATCCTGCCGCGCGGTAACGATCACCGCGCCGACATCGACCACAAGACCTGGAACGCTCGGTTTGAGGTCAAGGGCGCTGGGAACACGAACGGCGTCGGGATCTTCACCGAGCAGCTCGATGAGTATCTCGAAGAGCTCGGTCGGGAGCGCGAGCACTGCTTCTACGCCGTGTACCGCTACGCGAGCCGGGCGCATATTCCCGAAGAGCGCATCTCGCGTACCCCAACGCTCGGCGCGCTGTACAAGGAGCTCGCCGAACGAACCCGGGAGCTGTACATCGTCGACGTCCGCATCTTGAACGCCCTGCGACATCGGAACGGCACAGGTCACCTGCGGCGAGACAACCAGACGGAAGAAGCTCTCTGGCTCTGGCGCCGGACGCTGGAAGAGATAACGGCCACTGTTCCGCTCCTGACTCGCATCGTCGGCTTCCGACAAGGCCACTTCAAGGTCATCCGGAGCGACATTAGAACGGCGTACGAGAACTTTCCGATGAAGTTCCCGGCGACGTTCATCGTTCCTCGAACGCTCGAAGAGAAGGTCCAAAACCGCCTCAAGAAGCTCGACCGGCTCGCCGCGCAGCTCACGCGTGAACCGCTCATCAGCTTCGACTGACACCTCCCCCGGCGCACCGCACGTGCTCCGGGGGTTGCGCATTTTTGATATCAAAGTATAGTATGTAGCCAGCAAGGAGGTGGCTTCATGCCACTGCTCGAACCCAGGGCGGAGCGCGTGCTCTGCCTTCTGCACTACAACCGATGCTTCCTCGTCCACCGGCAGCCGGGCATGAGCGCCGCCGCGTGGCGCTTCCCGGAGACCAACCTCGACAAGGAGGAAAGCGCGGTCAGCGCTCTCCAGCGTATCCTCAGCGCGATCATCGGCGACCAGGTGTCCCCGGCCCGCTGTTGGCGCGTGCTGGGCGAGTCGAGAACACCCCACGCCTACGCCGTTTTCTTCGTTACGGCCACACCCCAAGAGTTCTTCGAGGCCATGAAGGCCGGGAACATCTGCACGTGGGCCGGCCTCGACGAGCTTCGAGTGACGTTCGGAGAATACGGCTGGCTCGAGGAGATGCTCCCGGAGATCGAACACCACATCAACGAAGCTCCGGCGGCGTGACGAGAGGCCCCGCGCGATCGATCATCGCGTGGGGCCTTCGACTTTCTTATGCTCTCTTTCGAATTAGCTCTGCGCCTTCTTCAGATACTTCTGATTCAGATACACCGTGAGATACCCGACGGCCATCAAACC
>DATJQA010000066.1:0-3063 GCA_035506115.1 Minisyncoccota bacterium
GCCTTACGATCCGAGCGCTGCAGGCGCCTACTGGTCGAGCACGGCTGCTTACAACACCATGTACACGGTCCAAAAGGATGCGGTGACCGGCCGGGTCACGGTGACGGCGGTTGGTGAGATAACGAACCCGATCAGCATTACCAGGTAGAAATAGAGGTGTTAGTTAAAAAGATGCCCCCGCCATAACGGGGGCATCTTTTTTTCGGAAGATCTATTATTCGTAACGAAGAGCGTCGATCGGATTCTTCTTGGCTGCTTGACGCGCCGGGTAGATACCGAAGACAAGGCCGATACCAGAAGAAACACCCAGACCCAGGACGATGGAGGAGATCGGCAGGACAAAAGCCCAATTCAGGGCATACGCCCGGCTCAGAACTAGCGAGACAAGGAAGGAGAGCGAGGCGCCGAGGAGGATACCGATGATACCGCCGGCGAGCGTTAAGAGAATAGCTTCGAGGAGAAATTGGGAAAGGATGTTCTTTTCCGTTGCGCCGAGCGCCTTTCGGAGACCGATCTCCTGGGTTCGTTCGGTCACGGAGACAAGCATTATGTTCATTATGCCGATGCCGCCGACAACGAGCGAAATAGCAGCGACGGAAGCCAGAAAGAGAGTGAGGACCGAGAGAACAGTTCCGACCGTTTGGAGGGCTTCGGCCTGGGTTTGAATGAAGAAATCATCCTTTGTCGGGTCAGTAATGTTGTGGTTGTTGCGAAGCGTTATCTTGATATCCTCGACCGTTTGGTCCACGGTCGTTTCGCTGTCAGCTTCAATGGCGAAACGGTTGAAATACTTGATGCCGAAGAGATAGGCCTGAGCGGTCGTGTACGGAACAAAGACCGCTTCATCGAAGTTTAGGAACGAGACCTGGCCGGCATTGCCGATTATGCCGATGACTCGGAAACTTTTGCCCTTGATCTTTATCTTTTCACCGACAGCAGGCATATTCCCGAAAAGCTGAGTTTCCACTTTCGAGCCGATGACGGCGACATCCGCGTAACTTTGGACCTCGTCATCGGTGAAGATCCGTCCTTCGGAGGGTTCGATCTTGTAGAGCGTCGAGAAATAACTTGTCGTACCGAAGATCGTCGGTTGGTAGATCTCGCTGCCGTAGGTCGCCGGAGAACTCCCGAAAACGACGGGCATGACCACGCTCGCGTGTGGCACGTTGTTCTTGTCCTCGAGCGAGGTGAGGTCGCGTTCCTTGAGCGAATCCGTGAACGTGGCAAGGGCATCGGCCGGTCCGGTCGGCTCGCGGCCCGGGACAACAGCGATGGTCTTCGCGCCGATACTTTGGATCTGGCCGAGGATGAGGCTTTTGGCTCCCTGGCCAAGGGACATCACGAGAATGATGGAAGTGATGCCGATAACGATGCCGAGGATCGTGAGGAGCGAGCGCGATTTGTGGCTCGTGAGACCGATGACGGAAGTTTTGGCGAGTTGGCGGATGGTCATTATTTTTCGAAATGTTCTTTCGCTTGGCGCCGATGCACGACCTTCTCGTCGCTTTGGACAAGGCCATCATGGAGGCGGATAACGCGCTGGGCGGTCTCGGCCGTATAGGTCTCGTGAGTGATGAGAACGATTGTGTGACCCATCTTTTCGTTCAGTTGTTGGATGGTTTCCATGACAAGCTGGCCGGATTTGGAATCGAGGTTCCCGGTCGGCTCGTCGGCAAAAATGACCTGCGGGTCGCAGACAAGCGCTCGGGCAATGGCGGCCCGCTGCTTCTCGCCGCCGGAAAGTTGAGAGGGTTGGTGGTTAAGACGGTGCGTTAAGCCGACGGCCTCGATGGCTTCGAGAGCCCGTTTCTGCCACTGGTTTTCTGGGATGCTCGAGTAAAGGAGCGGTAATTTTACGTTATCGAGCACCGATGTGCGCGCGAGAAGGTTGAACGACTGGAAGACGAAGCCCATTTTATGGTTCCGAATATGGGCCATTTCTTCTTCGGTATATTTCGACATTTCCCGGCCATCGAAAAGATATTTTCCGCTCGTGTACAAATCGAGGAAGCCAAGGATATGCAAGAGGGTCGATTTTCCGGAGCCGGATGGTCCCATGACCGCCACGAACTCGCCCTTATCTATGTTGAGCGAAATATCCTGCAAAGCGACGGATTCCACGCCTTCGATCGCGTAGACCTTCCGAAGGGATTCGAGTTCGATCAAAGCCATGAGTGGTTATTGGGGCGAGGGCTCGATCTGTTCGCCCTCCGAGAGACCGGTAAGGACCTGGATGTAAGTGTCCGAACCACGGACGCCGGTCGTGATCTCACGCTCCTCCGGCGTTTTCGAACCGGGGTGGGGTATCAGAACGACTTTCTTGTCTCCCCGGTAGGCGATCGCGCGTTGGGGGATCATCAGGACGTTCTCGAGTTTGTTCGTCAGGATGTCCAGATTCGCGGTGAGTCCGGGCTTGATACGCGGGTCGGTGCTGTCCAGGAGCAGGGTCGTTTTGTAGGTCGGAACACCCTCGATCACGGTTTCCGCCGGGTCGATAGCGGTCACGTGGCCGGAGAACTTGACGCTCTCGCCGAAGGCGTCGAAGGTGATGTCGGCGGTGTTCCCGATGGCTACTTTTGCGATATCAGCTTCAGGGATGTTCGCTTCGATCTCAAGCGCATCACTGGATATGACCGATACGAGCGGAACGTTCGGCGCGGCGATCTCGCCAAGCTTCGCATCTTGTTTCGTGACGGTGCCATCGATGGGGGAGCGGATGACGCTCTTCGCGATCTGGGCCAGAGTTATCTGAACGCTCGCTTTGGCTTGTGCGACCTGAGCGGCCTGGGCCGCTATCTGTTGCGGGTCGCTGCCGGCCAGCATCAAGTTCAGTTGACCACGGGCGGTCTCTAAGGCGATGGCGTCGGAGGAGATCTGTTGTTGTTGGTTGTTGATGCTCGAGAGAGCGAGGCCGACGTTCGTGCTGCCTACTGTAATGTTCGTTTTATATAGAGTGACGGTATCCGGCGAAAGATTACCGGCTGAAAGCACGGCGTCCATCGTCTTATTGAGGAAATTCCTAATGACGAGCAAATGTCCTTGGGCGTTCACGAGCGCTTGATC
>DATJQA010000067.1:0-3255 GCA_035506115.1 Minisyncoccota bacterium
TCGGGCCGGCGACGACACTCTTTTCGCCCTGAAACCGGGCGTGGTCAAGTTCACAACGAAACTCAAGAGGTCCTTCGATCGTTCCGCTCGCAAGATCACTCTTGTGAGCGTACTCGCACGGTAAGCGTCGTCTTCTTTTCCGGCGCCAGCTCGATCGGAACGCTATAATCCCCCACCGCCTTGAGCGGATGGGGTAATTCTATTTCTACGCGCTCGGTGCGGATCCAGCCCTTCGCACGCATCGCTTTGAGGATCATCTCCTTTGTCACCGAACCGAAAACAGTGCCCTTGGCATCGGTGCGCAGGTCGAATTCCAGATAGGCGCCAGCGAGCTCGCGCGCGAGCGTTTCCAAACGCTTGTTCCGCGCCGCCGCCTCTTCGGATATCTTTGTCCTATGAGCGGCCACTCTGGCCAAAGCCTCGGTCGTTGCCGGCTCCACCAAGCCCTTCGGCAACAAAAGGTTCTTGACGTGCCCGTCCGCGATCTCCTTCACGTCACCCTTCTTCCCTATTCCCCGAATGTCCTGACGCAGAACGACCCGCATGTTTTTTAAGGCGTGGCCACGTTAGCCTTACTAACAAGATCGCGTACGACTTCGAGAGCTTTCGTTAGCTGAACATCGTTCTTTGAGTTCATGTCTTCTTCCGAGACCTTCACTTCTATATCCGGATCTATTCCCTCACCTTCAAGTGTCTTCCCACTCGGCAAGATCCAGTGAGCGACGGTTATCTTGATGGAAGAGTTATCGCGCAGATCGAATATCTGCTGAACGGTCCCTTTGCCGAAGCTCTTCTCCCCAATGAGCTTGATCTTAAGATCGTCGTGAAGGGCGCCGGCCAAGATCTCGGATGCCGAGGCAGAACCCTTGTTCATCAAGACGACCGTCGGAAAATCTTTGAGCGCGCCGTTCCCCTGGGAACGGAATTCCTGAGGCAAACCGCTCCGCATCGCCTCCGAGACAACGAGCGTGCCCTTCGGCAAGAACCAGCCGGCGATGTCGACGGCCGTATCGAGATAGCCGCCCGGGTCATCGCGCAGGTCCAGGATCAGGCCCTTGGCGCCCTGCTGGAGAGCTTTTCGCATCGCTTCGAAGAAAAGTCCGTTCGCGTTCGCATTGAAGCTGTACAACTGAACATACGCGATATTACCATCCTTCATCGTCATATCCAGGGTCGGCACCGAGATCGTTTCCCGCATGATGGGAAAGTCTTTCGGCTTATCCCAGCCGTCGCGATAAATGGACAGAATGACCTTCGTTCCCTCCGGCCCGCGGATGTGACTGACCGCCTCGTCCACGGTCATGCTGTCCGTCGAAGAGCCGTTTATCGAAATGATGTTGTCTCCGGCGACCAGACCGGCGCGCGCGGCGGGCGTATCCTTAAGAGGCGCGATAACGATTATCTGATGATCTTTCATTCCTATTTCCGCGCCGATACCGCCGAAATTCCCCTCGATGTCCTCCTGGAACTTCTGGTTGTCGGCTGGCGGGAAAAAGACCGTGTATGGGTCGCCGGCGGCCCGCACAAGTCCGTCGATAGCGCCGTTCACTTTGGCGACGTCGGTCACGCTCGAAGCTCGGAGATAGTTCTGGTTCAGAATATCCCAGGCCTGCCAGAACGTCCCGAAATCGGCGCTGATCTCGCTGGGGGTATTGGTGTTCTGGAGATTCTGGACAACGACCGTCTTCGGCTTTTCGGTGCCAACTCGATAACCGATATTCAATCCGGCGCCGAACGCGCCACCGATCAGGACAAGAATTATCAGAGTCGCGACGAGGCGGCGTTTCCAAGAAGATGTTGATTCCATGTCGTTATATGTTACCGAATTATCGACCGACGGGCAACGACCCCCAGGTTCGTTGATAAAAACCCCCGATTTACGTAGAATACGTCTGTGGCAAAGGCGAGCAACGATTATCTTGAAAAACTGCGCGCCCGGGCCAAAGAATCGCGCGTCTACCGGAAATATCAGCTCGATGGCCTGGAGATAGCCCAATTACTCGACGACGAAAAGCACAAGGCTCTCTATATAAAATTGGCCAAAGAGCGCGACCCGGACAAGCTTCGGGCCATCGCTCGGGACGTCGCAGACAATCCGGCTATCCGGAACAAGGGGGCTTACTTCATGACCCGCTTGGCGAACAAACCGAACCGAACAGTTGAGCGCAACAATAACCGAAAGAACGCTCCAAGAAATGGAAAACGAATTATACGTCGTAAACGATAAGAAAGAAGAGGTCTTCCTCCGAACAAAGACGCGCCCGTTCACTATTAACAAAGAAGGGGCCCTCTCTTTCGATGGTCAGGTAGTGGCACGCAAGGATATGACCGCTCTCCTTCAGCGGATGCGGAGGATAATGCGCATCGCGAATGGCGTTGGCCTCTCGGCTAATCAAATCGGTCTCCCTTATCGCCTCTTTGTGGCCCAGGTGCCGGATGCCCAGGGCGCTCTCAAATTCTACGCGATCTTCAATCCGGAACTCGAGAAAGTAAGCCCTGAAACCACACCGCTTGAGGAGGGATGCCTTAGCATTCCCGGCGCTTATGGCAATGTGGACCGAGCCAAGCAAGTGACCCTCACCGGCCTCGACAAACATGGCCGGCCGCTTCGCATAAAAGCCTGGGGTCTTCTGGCCAGGGTCTTCCAGCATGAGGTGGACCACTTGAACGGCAAGCTTTTCATCGACCGGACAAAGGATATTCACTACGCGGAGACCGCTTAAGCGCTATGCGCCTAGTTTTTTTTGGTACGCCTCGCTTCGCAGAGATCGTCTTGCAGCATCTTTTCGCCGCGGATATCCGACCGATCGCTCTGGTCGCTAATCCTGATCGGCCGGTCGGACGAAAGAAGGTCCTAACGCCGCCGCCGACCGTTCAACTGGTACGCGATACCTGCCCGCCTAAAAGCGTCGAAGTCCTCCAACCGGAAACGCTCGATGCCGCTTTTATTTCCCGCCTCGCATCTCTTAAACCAGATGTTTCCGTCATCGCGGCTTACGCAAAGATAATCCCCCTCGATCTCGTAGAGCTGCCCCGCTTGGGGACGCTGGGTGTTCACCCTTCCCTCTTACCGACCCTACGCGGCGCCTCCCCTATCGCGAGCGCCATTCTGACCGGCGCCGAGCGGACCGGGGCAACTATCTACCGAATGGACGAAAAAATGGACCACGGGCCGATCCTTGCCGCCCGCGTTCTAAAAGATGCCGATCTTTCGGCGATCGACGAGCCGACGCTTGAAACAAAGCTCGCGGAGCT
>DATJQA010000068.1:0-20856 GCA_035506115.1 Minisyncoccota bacterium
CGGGGACGGAAAATCATGCGGAGACGATTTTCATCCTTTTCCCCCAATGCTCCCTTGCGAAATCGTGAGTAAAGCAGGATTTTCAATATGGCGTCCGCCACCGAGGGCAAAGGAGCGTGGGGGCCGTGCGCTTTTTGACGCGAATCTTCTATTTTGCGTGAGATGAAATATATGAGCTCGTTTTTGGTCATTGTAGCGATGTGGCAATGGATTCGTTTAAGATGCGTATCTTGTGAAAATTTTTGCCGGCAAGCCCGGGGATGACGGTGGTTTCCCATACAAACCGCTTATTGGCAAGTTGTTCGGGTGAAAGGATGCGGGGCATGAAATTATCGCCGCGTTGCTCGAGAGCTCCAACACCCACCTGGAATTTAACGATCGAAGTTTTAACTGTTCCCACCGGAACACTTGCGCGGCCCGATGACGCCGATACCACGATTTTGCCGGGTGCTCGGTAGTAGGGCCGAACTTTACTCAATGCGTGATATGCGTCGTACATCAACTTATTTCTCTCCATCCAAGATGAGTCTTTGTTTTGACCGGGTTCAATTTTTACGTTCAGTTCGATAGCTTTCTTTTCCTTTTCGGTAAGTTCAGGAAGCTCGTTTTTATAGGTGCGACTTAGCTCGACCATCTTTTGATTCAACTCCTTTTGAAATTCATTCTCGTCGTATCGAGATCGGACACGCGTAAAGCTAAATGTGAAATTCGAGGGGATATTTGGTGCGATGAATTCAATCAAACGTTCAAATTCATGAGCGTAAAGATCAAGATCCGCGCGCGGAATATTGTTCGCATACTCTACATTGATATCGCTTGATGAAAAATCAAACCAAACCCCCGGCGCGTAGAACGATGCTATCGGAACAAGCCATTCCGCAAAGTATGCAAGAGAGAAAAGCTCCGCCCAATCCGGTTCGGGGCTTTCGGCCAAGCGCCACAGTTTATAGCCGCCATAGGGAAAGGCGAATTGAATGGGAAGCTGGCGGCTCAAGTTGAGTTCTATGGCTGCCCGGATTTCCTTTTTATACTCCTCGGAAACGCTGTACTTTCTGAATTTTTTTGAGAGCACGATATCAAAAATAATATCGGCAAGAATTTTCCCCGATTTCGCGTATTTATCCTCGGCCACCCGGGCGCGCTGCCTTATGGTGCTGCAATGGGAAGACACCCAATCCTCTGCTTTTTCCATGCCCGAGAGTATAGCACGGCTATTTGACTAACGCAACAAAGTTGCGTTAGTATCTTGCCAGGCCGATCAAAAGGCAAGTTTGACAATAATAAGGAGAGCGAGATGCGCGATGCAGTGGCAGCCGTGCGAGTTCCCGTGGTCACGTTCGCTGGTACGCTTGGAGCCGGGAAAACAACTCTGGCGCGGGCGACTTCCAAAAGCGGAAGGCTCGCTACCTGGTTCATGCTCCTTAACGATTCCGCTAAGACGGCGGATAGCGTTGATGGAGCGACGATCACCGGGTTCAAGGGTATCAAGCCCTTGCCGGGGGGATGTTTTACCTGCCAAACCCCGGAGCAGATCGCCGCCGTAATTGAGGAATGCTGCGCCGAACCAGGGATCGAAGGAGTTCTCTACGAAGGGAAGGGCAAGACCACCGGCAAGGACACCACCGAGGGATTCGCCAAAGTGGGCATCCAACCCACGATCGTCACGCTTGTCGATTGTGAGTTCCTGTCGTTCAACCGCCAGACCTACAAACGCTTTCTGGACAGTCAGATCGCCGCCGCGACGGTGGCAATCGGACTGACGAAGGTTCCGGAAGGCGTCACCGACACGCAGGATTCGCGGCTTCGGGAAGCCATGGATTACATCGCTCGCTTCCGCAAGCCGGATGTCCCGATTTTCGTCGTTGCCACCAAGGATGAACCTCTCCCTCTCTGGGTTTTGGAGCGGGCGTGCGAGGTGGCGGGGCGTCCGATTCAGCGCGAACATGATCATGATCACGGCTGCGGGAGCGCCTGCGGTCACGATCACACCCATGATCATCACGACCACGGTCATTCGCATGACCATGCGCATGACCATGACCCGGATTACGCGTTCTTTCTGAAGCCGGGAATTACGTTCGATCACGTACGCAGCGTTTTCGAGCGCCTGCCGGGCGACGTTGTGACGCGAGCCAAGATGGTCATCGACGGCCATCTCTGGAACTACGTTTTCGGAAAGTGGTCGCGAGACGAGCCGGATACTCGTCGTCCCGGTCCTCTCACCATTCTTCCCTCCCAGCCGCTTGACGCGGCGACTCTCGCTGTGGTCGCCGAGATCGCCATGCCCCCGGAAAATGTGGGGGACGTGGACCTTCTGGACGCACTTCACGAAACCCTTCCGGCCGAGGAAGAGGCGGCACTCATCGCCCAGTGGGCAGACCAGATTCCCGCCGAGCCTCTTTTTGGAGAGCAGACGGGGTTGGTCCTGACCTATCCGGAACAGCTTGAGATCGCAAAGGAGCTGGCGCGCGGCGGCTCTTCGGACGCTGTGCTCAAAGGCGTTATCGGCAAATGCATGGCGTACTGGCTGCAGGTCGTCCCGATTCTTGAGGATCAGCGCAGTTTGCATGATCCCCAGGATTTCGCGGGCAAGCAGCGCGACCTGGCCGCGGCGTTCGGTTTCTGGAGCCCCAAGCTGGGATACCCGGCGCGGGCAATCGCGGTCCTCCCGCAACTCCTCATTGAAGGATTCGGCGCGCTCACGATTGCCCCGACCTCCGGAAGCGATGCGAGTTGTTCGAAGTTCCGGCGGGGGGTGAAACTCGCAATCGAGTACGGTGCCAAGCCGGCGGATTTTCTCGAACCGGCGAGGCACTGTCTGTCGCTCGCCGAGAGCGGAACGGATGATGAACAAACGAAAGAGTGGGAGGTGATGGCAACCGAGTTAGCGACCGTGCGCGCATAGTCGTCAACTATCTACGGGGCGCGGGGCTTATTCAGCCCGCGCCCCTCCTAATTTGAGCCGACAAATCCTTGCCGGTTGAGATTAGCGAGGTTTATGGATTTCAAATCCTTTCTTACAAAAGATGCGGATCTAAGAGATTATGCCCGGTATAGAATGAGGATAAAAAGGTGCCGGTTCGAACCGATATCGGAATTATCGATATCAGAAGTCGTGGTGAATTTCTCCATTTCCATCTCCCGGGGTCAGAACAGATGGATGTTTATAAGATAACCGACAATCTGCCGAAGTTGGTTCGTGCGTGGAAGAAGAAAAGGGTGGTGCTGGTGTGCGCCATGGGAATTCGTACCCGGGCGGTGGCCGAGATGCTTCGCGAGAAAGGGATCGAGGCGTACAGCATTAAAGGTGGTGTAACCGAATGGTCGGCTCGAAACTTGCCGCGCTGGCGGCCTGATGTGTGTAACGTCCAAGATAGAATAAAGCCGGTTCGAATCCAGAAAGGGTAATCTGTTTTTGCCCGAGTATCGATCGCGGAAAAATTCGGGTGGGCTCTGAAAAATCTAAGGCCCCATCGGTCTTGTTCCTTGAAGTACAGCTTTGCGCGGGCGGCCGGGAATTGAACGTCGTTCGCTTACGCTCGCTCCCAATAGGGCTTCCGCCCTCTTGTCGCCTCGCAGGCTCGGCGTCACCCCAGGCGGGGAAACCCTGGCGCTTTTCCCCGACCCCCTTTCGCGTTCAAATCCGGCCAGCCCGAAACCAACACGAGATGACGCACGGTCATCTCGTTTAGCTTTTGCGCGGGCGGCCGGATTTGAACCGGTGATCTTCTCCGTGACAGGGAGACGTGTTAACCAGGCTACACTACGCCCGCAAATACGCTCATCATACTACCCAAAATCATTCGCGAACGCAACCTTACTCGAGCATCTTCAGGAGTTCTTTTTCGTTCAATATCTTCACGCCCAGCTGCTTGGCCTTGTCGTATTTCGAGCCGGGCTCGGCGCCGGCCACAACGTAGCTAGTTTTTTTGCTTACTGACTCCGAAACATCACCGCCCAGAGCCCGGATACGTTCTTTCCCCTGCTCGCGCGACATCGTTTCGAGCGTGCCGGTGAGAACGAAAGAAAGTCCGGCAAGCTTGTCGCTGCCCGCCGCCGGTCTTACGATCTCCAATTCGATACCCGCGCGATCAAGCTTATCCAGTAATTTCAGATTGCGCTCCTCGCGGAACCAGTCGTGAATACTTTGGGCGACCTTCGGGCCGATATCCGGAAACTCCTGGAGCTTTTCGAGCGAAAAGTTCTTAAAGAAATACGCAACGTCGTGAGCGGTCGCGTGTTTACCCTTTCCGGGATAGTTCTTCGCCAGCACAAGCGCCGTTTCTTCGCCGACGTGCAAAATACCGAGGGCATAGAGGAAGCGCGGCAAAGTCGTCTTTTTTCTTTCCGATATCTCCCGAACGATGTTCTCCGCCGACCTCTCGCCGAAGCGTTCGAGGACCGCGATGTCGCCCGCCTTAAGCTCAAAAATATCGGCCGCATCGGAAATGAGGCCTTCATCCAGAAAGCGGTCGATGATCTGGGGGCCAAGACCGCGGATATCGAAGGCGGAACGGGAAACAAAGTGGTAGAGCTGTTCCCGATGTTTGGCGCCGCAGTTCTTGCTGGAGCAGCGATAAGCCACGCCCTGCCTACCGGCAGGCAGGCCGTCCCTCACCACTTTCGCCCCATCCACCGGACAACGCGCCGGCATGTGGAAAGTTTTCTCTTTACCGCTCCGGAATTCTTTCAAGACCTGTGTGACCTGCGGAATAACATCGCCGGCGCGCGAGATGATGACCGTGTCCCCTATCTTGAGCCCCAGGCGCTCTATCTCATCCGCGTTGTGGAGCGTGGCGTGGGTGACCGTCACGCCACCCACGTTGACCGGCCGCATCACAGCAACCGGCGTTAAGACGCCCGTCCGGCCAACCTGAACCTTGATATCTAGGACGATCGTCGTCGCTTCTTTCGGCGAGAACTTATAGGCGATGGCGGCCCGCGGCGCTTTGCCGATAATGCCGGCCTCGGCATACAAACGATTATCGTCCACGGTCACGACGATGCCGTCTATCTCGTGCGGCAACTTCTCGCGCATCTTCTTGACCTTCTCGTGGAAAGCGAACATCTCGGCGAATGTTCGGACCGCCGCGCCATGCGGGTTCGTCTTGATACCATACTTGTTCAACGCCTGATATTCCGCGCTATGGCTTGGATAAGCCTTGAAGTAGGCTGTTTCATCCTTGTCGCGCGGCACGATGCCGTAAGCATAAAAGTCCAACCTCCGGCCGGCGGTCACCTTCGGATCGAGCTGGCGCAAGGAACCGGCCGCGACGTTACGGGGATTCGCGTACAACTTCCCGCCGAGTTTTTCTTGTTCGCGGTTGATGCGTTCGAATTCTTTTTTCGTGAGAAATACTTCGCCACGAACGATGAGCTCGTCCGGCACATCATCGCCCTCTAAACGGAGCGGAATGGCTTCGATGGTCTTCAAATTCTGCGTGATATCTTCGCCGATGAACCCGTCGCCGCGGGTCGAACCCTGAACAAAGAGGCCGTCCGAATAGATAAGCTCGACGGCCAAGCCGTCCATCTTGAGGTCACAATAGAACGGCGCGGTCACTTTGCGGCCAAGATAGTTCTCGAGCCTTTCGAACCACGCGCGCATGTCGTCCTCGGAAAAGGCGTCCTCGAGCGAGTTCATCCGACGCCGGCCGGTCCGCTCCACCTTCCGGAACTGCTTCTGGGGTGCGCCGCCGACCCGCTGGGTCGGCGAGTCGGGGGTTACAAGATCCGGAAATTGCTGCTCGAGATCAAAAAGCTCTTTCTTAAGCGAATCGAGCGCCTCGTCAGAAATAAGGGACTTATCGTAAACGTGATAAGCCGTGCGGTAACGGTTTATCTCGCGGCGCAGCCGGGCGATACGTTCTTTCGCTTCGGTCTTCGTCATTATTTATACCCTACCCAAGGCCTACTGAAGACGCAACTCGAACATGCGGTTCGCCGTTCCGTAAGTTCCCCGGGCATCTATCCGAACGGTCGAGGTGTTCGTGTAAGCACAGGAGGAGGAAGGAATAGGCACGTTCCCCGCATCATAGCAGGTCACAACAACGCTTTCGCCGGCCGGGAGCGTGAGCGTCAGCGTGGAGGTCGGATGAAAGAACATGTAAAGGCCATACTCCAAGCCGGTATCAGCGGCCGCGATGGCCCCCGCGGATTGGGCCGCATCCTTCGCCGCCCGAAGTTCGTAGAGCGTGAGCAAGCCGGCGATGGTCGTCGCCCCAATGATGGTGCTTCCAAGGGCGATGACGGCCAGCATCATGACCTGGCCAGAACGTTTTTTCGATGATCGCTTCATGTTGTCAGTTATTGCCGAGATTGAAACGAGCGCTGACCAACGTTTCCAGATTCACGGTCACGCCGGTAAGGGTCGGGTCGGTCGTGGCGCCAGTTATATTTATGACCACCCGGGGCACGCTCCCGTCACCAGGAAGATTGCCGCTTACCGTGAACGCAGCATTCGTCAGGTTGACGCTCGGAGGCGTAAGACCAGCCATAACATTGGTGTTACAGTTCGGAGCGTTCGATGGATCGGTCCCGCGCGTTATGGAGCCGGCGGTCGAACCGTTCGGAGAATTGAAACAATATCTGACGTGTTCATTGTTGGAATTCGTAAAGGCGACGCCCGTCTGGCCGGGCGGGCAGTCGTTCCCCTGGGCCGGCAGGCAAAAATCGCGACCCGTTCTCATCTCCCGAAGCATCTGCTCCATTGTTAGGCCCAAGCTATTGTTCAGAGCAAGCAGAGCAGCCGCTTGGCGCTGCGTTCGAAGGGCGGTCACCACTCCGCCGACGCCGATAGTGACGAGAACGGAGAAGAGAGAGATGGCGACCAAAAGCTCGACGATCGTGAAGCCGGAATTTTTCGGGACCTGTTTCATCACTGGGTCCAATTGAAATAATGGGTCTCGATGTCCAAGCCGTACGCGCCGCTGCCAGCGATCGTTGTCGAGACGTGAGCAATAACCTTTATCTCACCCGGGTTCGGTTCGGATATCGTGATAAAACGCTTAAAAGCCGGCCCGCTATTAGTATTAGGATAGCCAGGACAATAGGTTGTATACCCGGGCGGATAAGCGTAAGCGCAATATTGGAGGGCTGGAACATCAGCGCCATTTCCGAGAGGGTTCAGAAAGCTGTTGCTATGAACATCTGTGGCCGAGGGGTTAAGGGTGTAGCGCTGCGCGGAAGCCCCTCCGCTGTTCAGACCCGTATCCCATGCTTGTCCGGTGGCCAGATTGGAATCGATGACGGTCTTCACCGCTTCTGTTCCCTCGATCGCCAGATAGGTCGCCACGTATTCCGTAGAAACCATCCGATTCGCATTCAGAGACTGATTCAAGAGGACAACAATACCCATGAACCCGACGGTCAGGGCCGTGAGCGCCACCATGACCTCGACCAGGGCCTGACCTCCCCTTTTGTCCCGATTAACAAGACCGTCTTTTTTCATCGTCCTAATAAGTTATTAGTCCGGCCGTCGAGACCGTTATCGTTCCGCTCACGCTTCCACCGGCGGCAGAGAGATTGACATAGCCGCTGGGCAAAAGAGTGTTGCCGCTGCCATCCACGAGATAGGTCTTCGGGTCCGGCGGGACGAAAGCCAGCTGGCCGATCAGATTCGAATTGCCGGCAACCGCGCCGATCGAAAGACCGGTCGGCAGAAGATAGCTCTCGACCACGCCGTCCGCTTTGACCTGAAAGTTACTGAACGTACACGGCGTGGAGGTCGAAATGGCGTCGTAGCGCACCAGTTCGTACTTCTGCGGACTGGTATATGTGAACCGAACGCCGTAACCGCAAGTGTCGATGAGCGGCTCGAAGGCGTTCATCGTCCGCGCTTTCGCCCGGTTGATGACCTGGGCCAACTTCACCCGTTCCACCGAGTAGGCTATCTGCTGACGAGAGGTAGAGTTATAAGCGATCATAATGGTCGAAAGGATGACCGTCACGCCCATGACCACCAGGAGCTCGATGAGAGAAAACCCGTCGGCTGACATATGATGCCTGTTCTTGGATCCTGTCTCCTGAAAGACCATTTCTTCTTCATTGTACCAAAAGGAGCGGGGCTTCACACGGCGGAAAATATCGCCCCGAGCGCCGAAAGCAGTTGAGCGCCGGCGGCAAAGACAAGAAGGGCGGCGGCGGCCAAGAACGGCCCGAAGGGCAGCGCGCTCTTCATGGTCTTTTTCCCGGCGAGCATCGCCCCGACACCGACGGCAGCCCCGAGCATGAAGGCCAGCATGATAACGAACAACGTGTCCGGCCAGCCGAAGACGAGCCCCAAGGCAGCGGCGAACTTAAGGTCGCCCTCACCCATCCCCCGGCCCCGCGTGATGATAATGAGCGCTCCGAAGAAAACGGCGGCCCCAAGGGCAGCGGCGAAGCGGTTCAGAAAAACATTTCCCTGAAGACCCAGGGTCACGCCCAGGGGGCCGACGAACGTGCCGGCGGCGGCGAAAGGCGGCACATCAAGGACAGCGAGCGTCAATCCAAAAACGGCAAGCAGAACGTTCGCCTCATCGGGAATGAGCATGAAACGGAGGTCTATCAGAGTCACGAGCAACAAGACGCAAAAAACGGCGAACCACAGACCGGCGCCGAAGGTTCCGACATCAAAGCCGGGCGCCGCCGGCAGAATGGTCTGACCGACCATAACAAAAATGATGCCCGCGATTATTTCGACGAGCGGGTAGCGGACGCTTATCTTCGCTTCGCACTTCCGACACCGACCGCGCTGGATCAAAAAGCTCAAGAGCGGGATGAGCTCGGACCAAGTAAGCGTGTGGCCGCAGGCCGGACAACGCGAACGCCCCCCGAGACTCGCCCGACGGAATAAGAATTCGTCGGGGTCGTATCGGAGGGCGATGACGTTCAGGAAGCTCCCGAAAAGCGCGCCGAGGACGAAGAGAAAGATCGACGCCATGGGCGCGAATGAACTTAGAACTGGACGCAGTACGTCGGCTTCGTGTTGCAGGGGATATCGCCATGCGGACTCGCGCCCGTATAGCTATTGTTCAAGACCGAGCTTGAAGCATCTTCTAAGGTCGCGCCAAGGACGTATGTCGTGGCGGTACCATCATACTGGTAATGCTGCGAAGCGGTCGGATCATCCGGCAATCGGCCAACACCGGCGCCAGTCTCTACGGCGGCAGTGAAAGCAGCCCAACTGCCGTTCTTTGTTTCGTAGGCGTAGTACCCACTGTTCTTAGTGTTGTAGATTTCGAGTGCCGTTTGAACCTGGCGAAGGTCTGAGACACGCCGCGAGTCGCGTGCTTGCTTCTGGATAGGACCCAAGCCCACCAGAACGATCGAGGCCAAGATACCAATGACCGCGATCACGATGAGCATTTCGATGAGGGTAAAACCAGACTTTCTGTGCATTGTTTTCATTTTTATCCTCCTCTGTCGTAAGACAAAGGCATCTCGACCTTTGGGTTTACCTAAATATTATCGCATTAGTGGATGGAACCCGTCAATTTATACAAGGGGACAAGAACAGCGGCGAAAAGTACGCCGATCATGACGCCGATTATTATCATGACCAGCGGTTGGATAAGGTCCACGAGGTTATTGATGACCGTATCTGCTTCTCTATTATAGAAGGCCGAAATGCGCGAGAACATCTGGTCCAATTGGCCGGTCGCCTCACCGACGGCGATCATCTGCGGAACCAGAATAGGAAAGAAATCAGCGTGTTTCTGGAGAGCGGCGGAAAGCGGCGTGCCTTCGCGGATATCCTGAGAGACCTCGTGGAGGACGTCGCGATAGAGAACGTTGTCCACCGTCTCCCCGACTATCTCCATGGCCTGGGCCACGGGAACGCCGCCCTTGATGAGCATGGTCGCCGCGTTCGCGAACCGGGTAATGGTAAGCGGGATGAACATCTTTTTCGCGCCCGGCAGACGGATCTTCATATCGTCCAAAAAGGCGGCGCCCTCCGGCGTCCGAAAATAATCGAGCGCGGCCCCGACCGCCACGCCGACCCCGATAAGAACGGCTGGCCACCAGGCAAGGATGAAAGTGCCGGTATCGATGAAGATCTTCGAATACCAGGGCAGCTCAACGCCGGATTCCTGGAAGACCGGCATGAGCTGAGGGAAGATGAAGACCACCATGATGCCGCCCACGACCACGAAAAGACCGATGATGACCGCCGGGTAGATAAGGGCGGAAATGGTCTTGCTGGCGATCTGCTGTTCCCTTTCTTCGTAGTCGGCCAGGAAGCCGGCGACCTTATCGAGATTGCCGGTCACTTCTGCCGACCGGATCATGCTCACGAAGAAACCGGAAAAGACGTTGCTTTGCCGCTCCAAGGCCTGAGAGAAAGCCATACCGGAATCAACGTCCTGGGCGATCTGAAAGACCGCTTCGCGCATCGTCGGATTGGCCGTCTGCTCTTGGAGCGTGATAAGGGCTTTGTTGAGCGAAAGGCGCGCCTCGAGGAGCGTTGCCAGCTGGCGCGAGAAGATAACAAGATCTGAACGCTTCACGCCGCCGAACCAGCTTCCGATACGATCATACCAGTGAGACCGGCCGGCCTCCTCTATCTTCGTAATGAAAAGCTCGTGCGAGGTCAGAATGGTGACGGCCGCGTCCCGGTCGCCCGCCTCAACAAACCCCATTTGCGGTTCACCTTCTTTCGTTCGGGCTTCGTATTTGAACTTCATAGCACGGAACTCTCTGGTCTACATCCGCTCCAAGAGGATCTGGAGCTCGGCCGGATTAAGCGAGTAGAGTTCGGCATTTTCAAGAGAAACCTCTTTATTCTTGACCAAATTCGCCATCGAGCGGTTCAGGGTTATCATGCCTTCCTGCAGGGACGTTTCGATGACCAGGTCGATCTGATATGATTTCCGTTCGCGGATGAGGTTCCGGATAGCCGGGTTAACGATCATTATTTCCATTGCCGGCACGCGCCCGCCCTGGAGGCGCGGTAAAAGACGGATGGACACGATGGCCACAAGAACAGCTGCTAATTGCGAAACGACCTGACCCTGCTGTTCGGCCGGGAAGGAGTCGATGATGCGATCGATGGTCTGAGAGGCGGAGTTCGTGTGGAGGGTCGAGAGGACCAAGTGGCCCGTCTCGGCCGCGGTCATCGCGGTCGCGATGGAGGTCGCATCGCGCATCTCGCCGATCATGATGACATCCGGGTCTTGGCGAAGGATGGTCCGGAGTCCGGCATGGAACGTTCCGACGTCGGCGCCGACCTCTCGCTGGGAAACGATGCTCCGATCCTGAGTGAAAAGATATTCGATCGGGTCTTCAATAGTGATGATATGATCCGCCCGCGTGTGATTGACCTCATCGAGGAGAGCGGCGATGGTCGTCGATTTCCCGTGACCAGCGGGTCCCACGACCAGGATGAAACCTTGGGATAATTTCGTAAAATCGTGAAGGATGGGCGGCAGGGCCAGTTCTTCCAAAGATTTTATGCGGCTCGGGATGAGCCGGAGAGCGGCGGCCAGATACCCACGCTGAAGGTAGGTGTTCGCGCGGAAACGGGCCTTGTCCTCGAAGCTGTAAGCGAAGTCTACTTGCTTGTCACGGATAAGGCGCTGCTTCTGCTCGTCGGTCAGGAGCGCTTGGATAAGGCCCTCGGCGGCCTCCGGCGTCAAGATGGCTTCCTTTTGGAGCGGGACCAGAACACCGTCAATGCGCAGTGTCGGCCGACGCCCGACCGCCAAGTGGAGGTCGGAAGCGTTCTGTTTCGCCGTTGTCACCAATAATTCGTTCAGTTTTTGTGAATAATCTTCCATTGATGTTTTGCCGCTCGCGACACGCCGCAAAAAGCGCCGGGCGAGGGGTGTTGTGTGCTTTTATGATACCATATTCCGACCCGCCGAGGTCAGGAATTATTCGTCCGCCGTCGTCCGCAGGACCTCTTCCATCGAGACCCGACCCTCAAGCGCTTTCAAGATACCGTCCTGGCGCATGGTCAACATCCCTTGCGCCTTTGATTCCTTTCCGATCTTCTGGATGGTCGGCCCTTCGTTGATGACCTCTTCAAGACCCGGGGTCATCTTCAGGACCTCCATGATGGACATCCGGCCCGTGATGCCCTTTCCCTTGCACTGATTGCAGCCGGGAGCGTGATAGATCTTATAAGGTTCTGAATAGTTGACCGGGGCGTCCGCCGGCAGATTGACCAAGGTATTTTTAATGACCTCCTGCATCTCCGGCGGCGCTTCGACCGACGTTCGACAATCCTTACAAAGGATACCGACCAGACGCTGGGCCATCATCAAGTTCAAAGAAACCGGCAGAAGATAGCTGTCGACCTTCATATCCATAAGGCGCGGGATAACGCCGGCCGAGTTGTTCGTGTGGAGCGTGGCGAGCACGACGTGACCGGTCAAAGCCGCCTGGACCGCCAGACTGGCCGTCTCGCTGTCCCGGATCTCGCCGACCATGATGACGTCCGGATCCTGACGGAGGATCTGCCGAAGACCGGAGGCGAACGTATAACCGATCTCCGGTCGGACCTGGGACTGGTTGATGCCGGAAACGAAATACTCGACCGGATCCTCCAGGCTCACGATGTTGATGGTCTCGTTGTTCAAATATTGGAGCAAAGCATAAAGGGTCGTGGTCTTGCCGGAACCGGTCGGGCCCGTGATGAGAATCATGCCGTAGGGTTTTTCCAGGCCCTTTTTGACCACCTCGAGATTGTGCCCGACGAGGCCGAGCTGATCGAAGTTCTTCAGGCCGGTCGTGGAATCAAGGATACGAATGACGATCTTTTCTCCCAAAGGCGTCGGAAAAGTTGCGACGCGAAAATCGATATCTTTGTCCAAGATATGCGCTCGGAACCGGCCGTCCTGCGGGATGCGCGTTTCGTCGATCTTCAAGTTCGAAATGACCTTGATGCGTGAAGTGACAGGCTGCGTAAGCTCTACCGGCAGGGCCGCGACCTCCTTGAGATCGCCGTCCAAGCGGAATCGGATACGAAGATAGTCTTGCTGCGGCTCAACGTGGACATCCGAAGCTCGAGCCTGGACGGCTTCTTTGAAAGTATCGCTCACGATCTTAATGATCGGCGCCTCCTCGCCCGTCTTGGCGTTCGATTCCTCGAGACTGATGACCCTCTGGCCGCCGGTCTCGCCGGCCTTGAGGTTCAGCGAGCCAACCACGGCCTGAAGACTGCTTTTGAACGGCGAGTAGAGACGCAGAACGCCCTGCCAATCGTTGTACGAAATGACATAGACACCGAGGCTCACGTGGTCTCGGTGAGCGATGAACTTCAAGGCCTCCTGAGAACGGAGGTCATCGGGCTGCATCATGCCGGCGATAAGAACGCCCTCGCGCCGGCCGAGCGGTACAACCCCGTAAGTTCGGGCTGTCTCTTCTGGGATTATCTGGAGGTTCGCGGGATCGTAGGATTTAAAATCGATCTTCTGATACGGCACTTTAAGTATCTGGCTTTTCAGTTCCGCTACTTTATCGTCGTCGACCAGGTGCCGTTCGTGGATTATCTCTTCCGCCGAGCGATTGGCGACCAGAACGTCGCGCTTCAATTTTATGACGTCATCATCGGACAGAAGACGCCTGGTTTCAAGTTCTTTTATAAGCTGGTCGTTCGTCATGATAAGGGCGGCCGCGCCGTTCTTCCGGACGGCCTACATTCTTACTTATCTTACCACTTACCGCGCCCGGACCGGAAAAGGCCGGCGTTATCCTACTTGGTCTTGGTCGGCCGCGCAGGCGGCGCCACTGTCTCGGGAAAAGCAAGGAAAGGATTCGGTCGGCCGAACTGGTCGTTCGTTGGCAGTGTCACGTGCTCCTGGAGGGCCGCGAAACTTCCGCTCTTCACAACATCGTCGGCGTTCAGGTCGATCTTCGTTATTTGCTCGGTCGCCTGAAAGCCAGAGGGTGCGGCTACTTCGATAAGTTCAGGCTGGGCGAAGAACAAATAATAGACGGCAGCGGCAATGATTATAAGTATGCCGACCCAAACCAGGACACTGCCGAGGTTGGAACCGTTCTCCCTTTGTTCTTCGATGACGATGGCCATGGTTATGGTTGGAAATAAGTTACGATAGCGATGTCAAAAGCGTACATATCAACGGTCGGCTTATCGGCCGGCGCGATCGCCAGGCTCACAACGTCCATTATCCTAGCATTGGTCTCGATGTCCTGAAGGAACTCTTTCATATCTTTGTACGTTCCGACGAACCTTGTCCGCACGGTGACCTTGAGAGGCGGCTTCGGCTTGAACTGGTCCGCTGAGAGCGCCGCTGTTCCAATCGACGCCGTTTTGGCCGGGATCTCATCGACCGAGGCGGAGAAATTTTGGACGGATAGATTATGGAGAGCGCCGATGCCAGAGATCTGGCCCACCACTTCAGCTACGCCCGGCGTCGAGGGAAGGGCCAGCGAAACCGCTTTTTGAACATCCGCCCCGGATTCATAAGAGGCGATGATCGCTTTGACCTTTTCCACGATCTGCTTCTGCTGTTCCACAAAATCCCTTTTCGCCTGTTGCTCGCCGCGCATTTGAGAAAGATCTGAATAAGCCGGCTGGATGAGCGACGTGAACATGATGATCGCGCCGACGATGAAGATAAGGGCGAGGACGGAACTGGCGAGGCGTTTCGTGGATTGTTTCATGGGAAGATCAAGGCGTTGTTCCGCTAGCCTCGTTGGTTCCGCCGGCTGGCGCTGTCGCTGCCAGAGTGCCAAGGAAGGCCGTCTGGTTCAGGGTCACGACCATGTCGAATTGCCAACCGATAAGAGCGTCGTAGGTCAGTCGCTGGAACGAAACCTTATCGACATTCTGGTCCTGCTGAAAACGGTGGATCTGTTCGATAAACTCCGGGATGCTTTTCGCGCTTCCGGACAACGTTATGGCGCGCCGCTGATTATCGAAAGAGAAACTGCTGAAGAAAACGCTGGCGTGCGTATTCTGTTCGAGCCAATCGATGATCTGAGAAGATACGATATGGTTCTTCAAAATATTCTTCAGGCTCGCCAGCTGGGAGTAGAAGCCGAAGATCTTATCCTGATCCTCCTTCGGCACTTCCTGGCTGAAGGAGTTCATCTGGTCGGTCAGCTTCTGGACATCGCTCTCGACATAGGGCTTGTAGCCAAAGGTGATCCCGAGATAGACGACAAGCGCGATGAAAAAGACCGTGCTCGAGAACATCAAAAGCCGGCTGGACCAGCCCGGCGTGCTGACCGGTGCCCGACCCAGTTGCTCAACGACTTTTTGCGGAAGAGGCATGCGTTTTTTAAACGAAATCGCGAACGGCGAGACCCAGAGCGACGGAGAGGAGAGGGTTCAGTTCGCCAACGAGCGGCTCCAGATTCGCCGGATACTCACACCGGGAAAAAGGATTGGCCGTGACGACGGGCATATGGAACTGATCGCTCACATACTTCCCGATACCGGGCAGGTTGGCGCCGCCGCCAGACAGGATCATGCGCTCTATCTTAGGAGCGCCGGGAAACTGGCTCTCGTAGTTATATTGAGCCCGTTTCACCTCATTAAGTATAGCATCCAGGAACGGCACCATGATTGTGGACAATTCCCGGTTCGGGCCGGTGCCAATGATGCCCCGCTCTCTTTTTAACTCCTCGGCCCGAAGCGGATTGATGTTCAAACTTTCCGCCACGGCCTGAGTAAGGGAAGCGCCCGCAAAATCGCTTTGGGTCGTGAACTTCAATTGGCCCTCCCGAGCCACAATAATGGCGGTCGAGCGGCTGCCGATGTCCACGATCAGGGTCGAAGTGGGGTCTGTTCCGATAAGACTGCGCACAAGCGACAAGCTCTCTATTTCCAGCGCCCGAAGGGCGAGGCCCGCGGCCGTGAATATTTTCTGGTATTTTCGGACCTGCTCCTGTGGGACCGAGATCAGAAGGATCTGCTGGTAGGTAAAACCTTTGTCGTCAGTGTACTCCCCGACCTTCAACCAATCGAGCGCCACTTCAGAAAGCGGCAGAGGGATGTACTGCTTGACCTGAAAGGCCATGGATTTTTGGAGGTCTTCGTCCGACATCTTGGGAAAGTTCAGAATGGTCGTGAAAGCCGAGAAGCCGGCCAAGGAAGCCACGGCTTCGTTCGTTTTGGGATGCATCTTCGAAATAGCAAGCTTAAGGAACTGTCCTATTTCCTGATCAAAAAGCTTCAAGGTGCTCGTCTGAAAAACAGTGTTCGCCCGCGTGAGCGAGCTCTGGCTTTCGAGCAAGGCGTAATTCGTCACTCTGGGACCCTGCTGACCTTGTTCGACTTCGACTATCTTTATGGAGGTCGTCCCGATGTCGACGCCCAGATAGACCGGCGACAGCTGCTGGCGGATAAAATTGAACGGATTAGGCATCGCTTCCGCTTCAGTATACCATAAGAAAATAAGGATTAACGATGTTCTGGAACGATTTTTTGGACCTCATTTTTCCTTCGGTGTGCCTCGGTTGCCAAACGCCCCTGCCGCACGCTGAACCGCTCTGCGCCGATTGTTTCGCCGCCTTACCGCGCGCCGATGCGCTCTTCTGCGGTCGCTGCCTCGCCCGCCGGCCGGACGGCCGGACGCTCTGCCATCCCGATCATCCCTATCGGTTCGGGGCCGCAAGCGACTATCGCGACCCAATGGTTCGGGCACTTATCCATGACCTGAAGTTCCGAAGCCGCCGGGAAGCCGCGCACCCGCTCGCCGAGCTGCTTATCGAATACGCTGACCGTCTTTCCCTAGACCTCAAGTCCTATTTGATCATGCCCATTCCGCTCGCTGCGCACCGCGCGCGCCAGCGCGGCTTTAACCAGGCAGCGCTCATCGCCGAACCGCTGGCCCGGCATTTCGGCAAGGGTCTTTCCGAGGAAATTCTTGTTAGGACCCGCTCCACCAAGCCCCAGAGCGAGCTCAAGGACTTCGCCGAGCGACGGCAGAATGTGACCGCCTGCTTTGCCGTTCGGGAACTGGCCGCGGTCGCTGGTCAAGCCGTTCTTCTCGTCGATGATGTCCGGACCTCTGGCGCTACTTTGGAGGAAGCGGCGCGCGCCCTGAAGAAAGCCGGCGCGCGGCGGGTCCTGGCCCTCGTCGCCGCCCGGGCCTGACCTTCGACAAGATAACAAGGATACGCAATAATAATTCTATGGTTCATATCTCTTGGGAAGCACCGGAGTTCGATTACCACGAAAAGTCCATGCGCTGGCTCTGGGTCAGCATGCTCGGGGCGCTCATTATCCTGGGATTCGCCGTTTGGCAAAAAGATTTCTTGTTCGGCTTCTTCATCGTCGTTGCCGAAGTCCTGGTCCTCTCCTGGAGCATCCAGAGTCCGCGGCGCGTGACCTTCACGCTCGATGAACACGGTCTCTCCATCGGCGAGCACGGTTTTTACGCTTTGAACGACCTGGAGTCGTTCAGCGTAGACAGCATTTCCGTTAATGGCCTCCGAACGTTCGCGATCCACACGCATCGTCGCTTCCGTCTGCCGATCCACGTAAAAGTGCCCGATGTCCACACAGATGAGATCCGGGCCGCTTTCAATACGCTCCTGCCGGAAAATCCCTGGGAAGAAACCTTCATCGATTCTCTCGAGCGCTTCTTCCACTTTTAGAAGGTTGCCAATCTTCAGGGAATCAGGTATAAAAGAGGCGCCTGCCCTCGTCGTTCAACGGATAGGACGCAAGATTGCGGATCTTGTAATCGAGGTTCGATTCCTCGCGGGGGCACTGAGAGGAAAAACAAGGAATTTCGGTTCTTTGTTTTTCTTTGAGGGGCCGAGCGAGGAAGGCGCGAGCTTCCTCGCGGGGGCACAACGGATGATTTACAATTAGATTTGTGGAAAACGGCCGCATAGAAATCCGCCGGTCCAAATTGATATTCATTCTGGTGGGCGCCTGCCTTCTGTCGGCCGCCATCGGCATCTCTCTTTTCGCTCTCATGAGCGATGCTCTGAGAACGAGCGCCATCCCGTCGGAAGAGACCAACGTCTTCTTGCGCTGGTTCAGGTCACTTTCTCCTTCGGCCAGCGGGACCTCGGCGGTCGCGCCGGCGCTAAAGGATGACCTCTCGCCGACCTCGTCATTGTCCACGACCCCAAGCTCGACACCTTCTTCTTCGCCGATCGTCCCCGGTTCGACATTCCGAGGACCGAGCGGACCGCCCCACATCATCGGCCCGAAAAGTAATCCGCCAAACTACTAAAGGGCCCGGCTTGAGATTTTCCCGGAGCTATGTAGAATAAGAAAGCGCTAGGCGGGTATCGTATAGCGGCATTATGTCACCTTGCCATGGTGAAGATACGGGTTCGACTCCCGTTACCCGCTCCCAAAGACCAAAAAACCACCCAATAAGGTGGTTTTTTGGTCGATTTCCGCGTAGATTGCTAAATCTCGAGAAAGGCGTAGGATGGAAATGCGCCCTCTTGGGCGCGTTACGTCACCAGGGCACACTGCCAGTTACGCCGGGTTTCACCGTAACAAAAAGGCCTTTCGGCCATTTCTGTTCCATATCGTAACCACCTTCTTTAGCTATCGTTTTCTATGTTAGATGGCGAAAAACAGTTGATAGAAAGCGCCGTCCGGGGTGAGGCCTCGGCCTTTGGCCGTCTGTACGACCACTATCAACCGATGATCTATCGGTTCGTGCTCGTGAAGACGAGTCGCCGTGAGGAGGCCGAGGACCTCACCCATCAGATCTTTGTGAACGCGTGGCAGAATATCGGACGCTACCGAGAAATGGGCTTCCCCTTCTCGAGTTGGCTCTACCGGATCGCCCGGAACCAGATCGTCGATTTCTACCGGTCTCAGAAACGGACCGTTTCCATCGACGATGTCGATCCGGAATACTTCGCCGTGACCGGCGAAGCGACCCTGGCGGTAGAAACAAAACTTGAAATGGAGCGGGCCCTGAGCGCTGTCCGAAGTCTGAAAGCCGACTACCAAGATGTCATCCTCATGCGCTTTGTCGAAGACCTGTCCCTCAAAGAGGTCGCCGAAGCGCTTGGGAAGTCCGAAGGGGCGGTGAAGCTGGTCCAGCACCGCGCTCTCCAAAAGCTTAGGACCATTCTTTCTTAGAAAATGACGAATCTGGAAATACCAAAATCCCTTAAGACCCTGAAGCTTCTTCGGGCCGATGAGGAATATGTCCGTCGCTCCCGCCTTATGTTGACCGGCGGAGCGGACTTGCGCGCCGCCGGGCGGCCGACCTGGTGGAAGATCATGATGCAAGGTTTCCAGGTCGCCGCGACGGTTGCTCTGGCCGGCCTCCTTGTCCTGGTTCTGACCGGCAGCTTCTCTGCCTGGAACAATCTCTCGCCCTTCCGCCTTTCGAGCCTGGATCCGGCGGCCCTTCGAGCCGAAGCTCAAGCGATCGACCTTCAGATCCACCTGACGGATGTCGGTTACACCGAAGCGAAGACGGCCGCGCTGCCGACGGTGAATGTTTCGGCGCCCGCTTCGACCTCCTCCGCCTCTTCGACCGAACCGAATCCCTCCTCAACCATCATCGATCCGACCGCCGCTTTGGAACTTTTGGCCAAGTAATCGATTTACATGCGCCGCGCTCTGCTATTCGCGTTCAGCCTCTTGCTTGGCTCTCTCTTCATCGGGAGGGTCGCCCACGCCGCTTCCCCGGACACCTGCGATTTCAACGAGGCATTTAAAAAACTGGAAGCGGCCCAGAACGACCAGAGCCTTGATTATTCGGCCTCGGTCAAAGCCCAGCTGACTATCCGAAAAGACATCTTGCGACAGGTCATCGCCTGCAACCACGATGACATCGTGGCTTTGCGAGCCAAGATAGGGACCCTGCAAACGCCCACGGACGCCGCCCAGCGCCTGCGCGACCAGCTCTTGGCAGCTCTCGACGAAACGGATAATTATTTCGCGAGCCAATCGGAGAAGATCGACACGCTCGGTCTGCGGGGCACGCAAGAGATGGCGGCCGACCTCCTCACTTGGCGCGCTCGAATAACCGATCAAACGACCGGCCAAGTGAACGATTTCTCGACCTGGTTAACGAACCAAGACATCTTCACGACCGCTCACGCCCGGCTTACTTATATTTCGCAAACGATGGAGCGGCTCAAATTGGATGACAACGATGATCTGAGCGGTCTTCTGGAAGATGCCAAGCGCAACCTCGCAACGGCGGACAATGACAATGCCCGGGCCTTCGAAGCTATGGCCGCTTTCGAGCCGACGGAAACCGTCACGCCGCTCATCAAAGATTCTCTCGAGACCCTTTCCAAAACTTATCAGATATTTTTCGAGATCTCTGATGCTGTGAAGAAAATAATCCCTCATTAGAGGCCCGCTGCCGAAATAAAAGACCCCCGCTCAAGCGGGGGTCTTTTATTTCTTATTCCGGAGGAATGCGCCCTCTACTGGACCGCCTCCTTGAGGACCTTACCGGCCCGGAACTTCGGCTTGACCGACGCGGCGATATGGATCTTCTCGCCGGTCTTCGGATTCCGGCCTTCCCGCGCCGGCCGCTTGGCCACGCGGAACGTGCCGAAACCGGTGATAGCGACGTCTTCGCCACGGCCCAGGGTCTTCGTAATGGCCTCAAAGACCGCGTCTACGGCCCGCTGGGTGGCGGCTTTCGTTTCCATGCCGGTCGCCTTCATTACGGCATCTACCAATCCGTCCTTCGTCATGATCGTGCTTTTTCCTGTAAATACCTTGCTCGACCTTTTGAATCTTGGCTGAAGTATAGCAAAACCAAGGACAAATAGCACGCCCCTGCCCAGGGCGGCCTGAAACCCCTGGATTTTAAGGCGCCGGCAGGCCGAGCTCTTTCAAAATCGGGCGCAATTGGCCGTAAATCGGGCTTTGTCTCAGATCCACGTTCTCAACGACCCGGCGCATATGAATGGTGGCGGAAGCCATTTGGCCTTCATAATAGTAGACCAATC
>DATJQA010000069.1:0-4393 GCA_035506115.1 Minisyncoccota bacterium
ACTTTTGTTACAAAGAGCACCATTCTTGTGTCGTCTCCGCGGCACTGAACCCCCAGGCACAAACCGACTATAAAAAACAACGCCCCAGGGGCGTTGTTTTTTTCTCTAGTGGATCCAGGATATCTCTCCCGCCACGCTTTCAACTTCGTCGAAGCTCGTCTCGCCCGAGAAAACCTTTAGGACGCCGTCCATCATCATCGTCACCATGCCGATCCGTTCGGCGTAATTCCGAAGTGCGACCTCGGAAGAATCCTTTAGGATAAGCGCCTGGAACTCATCGCTCGATTCTAGAAATTCGTAGATGCCGACCCGACCGCGAAAACCAAGATGGCTGCACTCGTCGCAGCCCACCGCCTTGAAAACGGTCGGCTTGAGATAGGGTGTTCGGTCAACGCGGGCCGGTAAGGTCTCGAAGAAGGCTTTTACGCGAGCGTCAAAGTCGGCCGGCAGATCGGCCGGCTTTTTACAGACCTTACACAAGCGGCGCACCAATCTTTGAGCGATGACGAGCGAAAGGGCCGGCCCGATGGTCTGCGGCTTGACGCCGAGGTCGATGAGGCGAGGCACGGCGCCAACGGCGGAATTGGTGTGAAGCGTGGAAAAGACCATGTGGCCCGTCAAGGACGCCTGGAGGGCAATGTCCGCCGTTTCAAGGTCGCGGATCTCGCCGATCAGGATGGCGTCTGGATCTTGGCGCAAGATGGCCCGGAGGCCACCGGCGAAAGTGTAACCAACATCAGCGTTCGTCTGGGTCTGTTCGATGCCCTCGACGCGATACTCGATCGGATCCTCAACAGTAATTATCTTTATCTCCGGCGTTACGATGTGCCTCAGGAAAGCATAGAGGGTGGTCGTTTTTCCGGAACCGGTCGGACCGGTGTTCAAGATAAGGCCGTTCGGTTTTGCCAGTTCTTTTTGGACGATAACCAGGTCGTCGGCCCGGAGGCCAAGCTTTTCGAGGGTCACGTTAATGGAATCGGGGTCCAAGATACGCATAACTATGGTCTCGCCGAACTCCGAAGGGATGATGGATACGCGCATCTCGATCTCTTTTTTCTCGAGCTCGATGGTAAAGCGGCCGTCTTGGGGTTCCCCGTGAATGTTTATCTTGAGCCCGGAAAGAAGCTTGATGCGCGAAACGATCGATTCGTAGTTGCGCTGGGGCAAGTGCTCGAAAACGTCGTGGAGCAGGCCGTCGAGACGATAGCGAAGACGGGTGTCGATCTCGCCGGCCTCAAAGTGGATATCGGAAGCGTGGGTCGCCAGCGCCCCGCCCAAGATCGTCTGAAAAAGTTCGGTAGTCGTGACCTTCTTGAAATCGAAACTTTCGATCACTGACCGGACCGCCTGGAGGCTCTTCATGGTCTTCATCAGCTCCACCACGCGGTTGATCTCGAACTTGCCGGTGATATCTTCCTCTTTCTCGGAAACGAACTTGTACATCGCCCAGGCTTCCTCAAGAGAAGCGCGCGAGGCAATGAAAACGCGCGTCTCGAAGCGCTGGCTCTTAAGGCGCTCGATGATGGCGCTCACCTTCTCGGACTTCGGGTCGACCGCTGCTACGGCAAGATCGCGCACCTTTATCTCAACGGCGGCCATTTCGGCTGCGCGCGCCTCTTCTTCCGGAATAAGCTTTAGGGCTTCGAGGGAGATCGGAATTTTCCTCAGGTCTATATAGGTGAGGCCGTCGGCAGCGGCGCGCCTCTTGGCGTCCCGCTCCTCGGCGTCCCGGCGGATGTGGGCAAGTTTTTTTTGAAGATCGGCGGAGGTCTGATCGGGCATATGTTATCAGTGTAAATCTTCGAGGTTGGCGAGGCAATCTTAGAAAGAAGATGTCTTATCCTGGTTTTTGGACCGGTCAGAAATACTGATCCGCCGGCCCATCTGACAGGAAGGAAGTTTTTGCCGGTTTTGTATATACTACGATTGAAAATATCCCAATCCCTATGTCCGGACACTCTCATTGGGCAGGCATCAAAAGACAAAAAGAAGTGAACGACCAGAAGCGAGGCAAGATGTTCTCGAAGCTTGTCCGAGCCATCACGGCCGCGGTCGGCAATGAGCCAAACCCGGATTTCAATCCCCGGCTTCGGACCGCTGTTCAAAAAGCCAAGGAGGCGAAAGTGCCGGCGGAGAATATCGAGCGGGCCATCAAGAAGGCCTCGGAAGCCGGTGCCCACCTCGATGAACTTATTTTCGAAGCTTATGGCCCGGGTGGCAGCGCCATCCTTATCGAAGCTCTCACCGACAACCGGAATCGGACGGTGGCCGAGGTAAAACACATCTTAAGTGAACACAAAGGAAAATGGGCAGAAACCGGTAGCGTCCGCTGGGCGTTCGAGCCGAATCCGGAAACCGGCGGGGAGAAATGGCAAGCCAAATTTTCCCAAGATATCGGCGAAGAAGATGCTAAGGCGCTCGACATCCTTCTAGAAAAACTCGAGGAGCACGACGACGTCCAGAGCGTCTTTACGAACGCTGCATGATAATCCTAGGCATCGATCCGGGAACTCGGCGTGTTGGCTATGGGCTCATAGAAAAGACCGACGGCCAACTAAGACTGGTCGACGCCGGCCTCCTTAAGATCGCCGGCTCGGACGACGCGGCGGCCCTTGTCGAGCTCCGCTCTCACCTCTCCGAGCTCATCAAAACCCACCGACCAGATCGCTTGGCTGTCGAAAAACTTTTTTTCTCCCAAAATCGGACGACGGCCCTCCAGGTCGCTCAGGCCCGCGGGGTCGTTCTTCTTACGGCGACCGAAGCCGGAATTCCGATCTTTGAGTATGCCCCGAACGAGGTCAAGGCGGCCGTGACCGGCCACGGCTTGTCCGACAAAGAAGCCGTCCTGAAAATGGTGCGGCTTATTCTCGGCGTCCCGAACCTCGATGTGATAGATGACGCGAGTGACGCGCTCGCCTTGGCTATCGTTGGTGGGAGCGCCGGAACGGCTGTGGAGAAAAAGGCTTTTCGAGGTCTTGACAAGGCAAAGTGATAACCTATACTGCTTTTTAAACAGCCCGTTTCCTGGGCAATTCCCAAGAAAAAAGGTCGGCGCAAGCACTATTCGTATGACGACTGATAAGGAACAGATCCGGCTCGCCTTTCGCGGACTCTCCGACGAAGAGGACGAGGACAGCGTACTCGAAACGGGCGGTGATGAGTTTGAGCCGGAAGAGGGTGCCGAGAATCTCGAGGAGTTCGACGAAGAGGGCCTTGGCGAAGAATAGTAATCGATATGATACAACTCAAAACCCCGCCTCTTGGCGGGGTTTTGAGTTGGCTGGCCGCTTCGGCTGTGCGATAATACGAAGGTTATGATTTCTCGTCCGACATACCGGCGCCGCTGGCTCCGCTGGTGGAAAATGGCTGTTTTTTTGTTCATCGGTCTCTGCTTTTTGGGTGCGGCGACCGCCGCCGGCATCATTATTTACTTCAATCAGACCATCCCGACCTTCGAAGAGATCGCCAGCCGCCAGATAAGCCAATCCACAAAGATATACGACCGGACCGGCCGGGTCCTTCTTTACGAGATAAATGCCGGTCAGAAAAGGACGGTTGTTCCGTTCGAGGACATTCCGGTAAACCTTAAGAACGCGACCATTGCTATTGAGGACGAGCGTTTCTATCAAGAACCGGCTTTCGACTGGCAGGGTATCCTCCGGGCCATTTGGGTGAACATCACTCACGGCAGCATTCGTCAGGGTGGTTCGACCATAACCCAGCAACTTGCCCGAAACGCCTTCCTTACCACAGAACAGACCTGGACGAGGAAGATTCGGGAGCTTATCCTGGCCGTCCGGCTTAGCCAACAATACACAAAAGACCAGGTCCTCGGTCTTTATCTCAACGAGGTTCCTTACGGTCCGACTATTTACGGCGTCGAGGCAGCCAGTAGTGCTTTCTTCAACAAACAAACAAAGGACCTGACGCTTGCTGAAAGCGCTCTCCTTGCAGCTATTCCCAAGGGGCCAAGCTATTACTCGCCCTGGGGCAATCATGTGCCCGAGCTGATCGCTCGCCAAAAGACCATCCTTAAGAAGATGCGCGATCTTTCGATGATCACCGATAAAGACCTGGCGACGGCGCTGGCCGAACCGCTGGTCTTCCAGCCCCAGGGCCTAGGCATAAAAGCCCCGCACTTCGTCATGGCTGTCCAGGATTACCTCGTTAAAAAATACGGCGAGGATGCCGTTCGGACGGGCGGGCTTTCGGTCGTAACAACGCTCGACTGGAACCTTCAGCAATCGGCCGAAAAGGCGGTCGCTGATGGGGCGGCGCGCAACGAAAAGCTCTACGCTGGCACGAATGCGGCGCTTGTCGCAGAAGACCCGACGACCGGCCATGTTCTGGCCATGGTCGGATCGCGCGACTACTTCGATACCAAGAACAATGG
>DATJQA010000070.1:0-3791 GCA_035506115.1 Minisyncoccota bacterium
GTACCCCGGGCGATGACCTTACCGCCGTTCGCCCCGCCTTCGGGACCAAGGTCAATGACCCAGTCCGCGGATTTAATAACGTCCAAGTTGTGCTCGATGACTATCACGGTATTACCCCGATCCACAAGCCGCTGGAGGACATCGAGAAGCTTCTGAACGTCAGCGAAGTGGAGACCGGTCGTTGGCTCGTCCAGAAGATAAACGGTCCGGCGCGTATCGCGCTTCCCGAGCTCGGCCGCCAGTTTCACGCGCTGAGCTTCACCGCCCGAAAGCGTCGTGGCCGGCTGGCCGAGCTCCAGATAACCAAGACCGACTTCATCGAGAATAGTCAGCCGGTCATGCAGCCACGGAATATCCTCAAAGAATTCTGTCGCTTCCTCGATGGTCATCGTGAGCACTTCGTGGATGTTCTTACCCTTGTATTCCACTTCGAGTGTTTCCCGGTCGAAGCGCTTGCCCTTACAAACCTCGCACTGGACGTAAACGGTCGGCAGGAAATGCATCTCGATGGCGATGATGCCCAGGCCCTCGCAGTTCTCGCACCGCCCGCCCGGCCGGTTAAAGCTGAACCGGCCCGGCTTATAGCCGCGCACTCGGGCGTCCTCGGTCGCGGCGAAAAGGTCGCGAATGAACGTCCAGGCGCCCGCGTAGGTCGCCGGATTCGAGCGCGGCGAGCGACCGATCGGCGACTGGTCAATATCAATGACGCGATTGATGTACTCGAGACCCGTGAGCGCCGCGTGCCGCCCGACGCGCATTCTCGTGCCGTTGAACTTGTTCGAAAGCGCCTTGAAAAGCACGTCGGAGACAAGCGATGACTTGCCCGAGCCGGAGACGCCCGTTACGGCCGTGAAGCGCCGGAGCGGGAAATCAACATTTATGTTCTGGAGATTGTTCTCAGCCGCACCTTTTATCTTGATGTATTCCTGGGTCGCGCTCATCTTCCGCCGCTCCTTCGGCACCGCGATGAACTGCTTGCCGCGGAGATACTGGAGCGTGAGCGACTCCGGATAAAGCGGGCTCTTCGGTGCGAGTAGGTCCTTGATGCTTCCCTGGGCAACTATCTTCCCGCCGTGAACGCCGGCGCCCGGGCCGATGTCCACGAGGTAATCTGACTCGCGGATGGTTTCCTCGTCATGCTCGACCACGACGATGGTATTGCCGAGATCGCGCAGGTCCTGGAGCGTCTTGATGAGCTTCGCATTGTCGCGCTGGTGGAGCCCGATGGTCGGCTCGTCGAGGATATAGAGCGTGCCAACGAGCCGCGAACCGATCTGGGACGCGAGCCGGATGCGCTGGGCTTCGCCGCCGGAGAGCGTCCCGGCTTTGCGATCGAGCGTGAGATATTCGAGCCCGACGTCTATCATGAACCCGAGCCGGCTCTTTATCTCGCGGAGCGGCACGGTCGCTACTTCTTTAAAACGCTTGTCTTTTTCCATTTCCAGCTCGCCAAAGAACATATAAGCGTCGCTGATGGGCAGGGCGGTGATGGTCTGGATATTCTTGCCGCGGATAAGGACCGAGAGAGCTTCGGGTTTCAGACGTTTCCCGAGACAGACCGGACAGATCTTTTCCGACCAGATCTCCTCCGTCCCAAGCCCGTGGCACGCCTCGCAGGCGCCGTAGGGACTGTTGAACGAGAAAAGACGCGGCTCTATCTCCGGAAAAGAAAAACCGTCTACGGGACACGTGAACTTAGCCGAGAGCGACGTCTCGGTATCCGTGATGATGGTCACGACGTCGTTGCCGTATTTCAAAGCCGATTCGACGGCCTCCGCCAGCCGTAAACGATTTTCTTTGTCTTTGAAATCTAGCCCATGCGGCATCCGGTCAATAACAAGCTCGATGGTGTGCGCCTTGTAGCGCGAGAGTTCGATGCGTTCGCGGAGCGATTTCATCTTGCCGTCCACGCGCACTTCGCGGAAACCGGCGTTCAGAAAATCGTAGAGCATCTGGTAGTACTCCCCTTTCCGACCGAGCACGGCCGGCGCCAGTATCAAAAGATTTTTCGCGTCTTTGTTCTTTTTCGATATCTCGATGACAGTATCGACTATCTCCTCGCTCGTCATCTTTTTGATGGCACGACCGCACTGCGGACAGAACGGATCGCCGACGCGCGCGAAAAGGACGCGCAGATAGTCGTATATCTCCGTGATGGTCGCGACGGTCGAGCGCGGGTTAGCCGAGTGGCTCTTCTGGTCGATGGAAATAGCCGGTGAAAGACCCTCTATCTCGTCCACGTCCGGCTTGTCCAAACGACCCAGGAATTGGCGAGCGTAGGCCGAGAGCGATTCTATATAACGCCGCTGGCCTTCGGCGAAAATTGTATCGAACGCCAAGCTCGACTTGCCCGACCCGGACAAGCCCGTGAAAACTATCATTTTGTCGCGCGGCAGCTCGAGGGAAATATTCTTGAGGTTATGCTCCCGCGCGCCCTTGATGATGATCTTATGTTGAGCCATGAATACGCCAATCGCCCCGAGGAAAAAGTTCCTAGGGGGTACCGAAAGAATCTACCGTGTTAGGAGGCGGAAGTCAAAAGCTAATCCCTAATCTTGTCTTTCGCCTCTATCTGTCCCTTATGGAATCCGTTTTCATAACTCCACTTGTAAATCATATAAATGATACCTATGGCCGTGATGTAGAAAATGAGGTAGCCGTAGATACAGATAAAATAATCTATATTAGACCTTAGCGCTCTTGAATAATTGATCTCCTTATAAATTGAAAATGACATATCTCCCCTTGTGATTTCTCCAAGAAACCACGGAAAGAATAAAACCACGGAAGTCCCGTAAAACACTTTCAGGAATTTATTCCCAATCAACAACCACCTCTTACTCAAAATTTCTTCGCTGGAAAAAATAATAGAGATCAATAACGATAAAAGCGTAACAATATGTATCCAATGCCAAGCAACTTCATTGAATACAGCCGGAATACCTATCCACCAAACAGCAAGCACCGCAAATACCCAAATCCAAATCATTTTCTTCTTTTGGTAAGACCAGTAAACCGCATAGCCACAACATGCAACTACTAAAAATTGAAGTAGCTGTTGAGATTGAAAATCTAATCCTATAGATCCCTGACTAACTGCCCAGAGCAAAAATCCGACTGTAATTAACTGAGGCCAGATATCTTTTAAAAGCTTTTTCATTTTAAGCTAAACGTCACTTTCTTTATCGCACTTTGCAAACAAAAAAACAATTGACTTAGCAAAAGGAAAACCCCCATCTATCTGGAGGTTTCCTTGTCCCCTGCCTGCCGGCAGGCAGGCCTTGCGGGGCGCTCGGCTTTGACACACCACCGAGCGGGGGTCGAGGCTTCCGTCTGGTTTGTAGGTGGGGCGGGAGCCGCTCGGCCCCCAGGCCGGCGGACGCCGGGCCCCAGAGAAACATTACTTGGTCGGAAGCCGTCTTCGCTCAGCTTCAAAGCCATCTTCATCCTCCCGCCCCCTTTCGGGAAATCAAGACCGAAAACCCGAGCAATGTGAAGAAGGCGTGCACAAGTTGCCGATAAGCCGCCAGGGCCGGTGGACAAGCTACTTATTTTTCTTCTCTTTTTCCTTCCCTTCTTTGATGAAAGCCCTTATTTCGTCTCGCAGAATGGCCGCCGTCTCGAAATCGAGCCGCATCGCCGCTTCGCGCATCTCTTTTTCCTTCTGCTTGATGACATCTTTGATGGCTTTCTTCGATTTCGGCGCCGGCAGCATCTCGATCCTCAATATCTCGTCCACGTTCGGCAAAATGCTCGCGATCTCCCGAACAATGGTCTGCGGCGTGATGCCG
>DATJQA010000071.1:0-2262 GCA_035506115.1 Minisyncoccota bacterium
GATGGAGTCGTCGAGCGGGGCCGGCAGATATTTAACTTTGCTGGCCGACTGACCATAGCCCATACCCGTCAGACCGCCGGAACCGATAGCGGTGATGGCTTGATTTATCTGATAACTGGATTTTTGCGAATCGCGTTCCGGATGAAGGAACGTTAGGATCCGGTCGCGTCTATAGGGTGAAGCAAAAATGACCAAGCTGAACGCCGCTATCGCTATGAGGCTAACGAAGGCAAGGCGCAAAATATTGGCGCCGCTTACAAAGTAGACCGTGCAGCCGGCGGCAAGGAGGATGACGACGATGCTTGTCGCCGGTTGCATGATCAAGAGGCCGGCCATTGTTCCGGAGACGATGAGGAACGGCAAAAGACCGGTCATGAGGTCACGTGCCCTATCCATTTTTGTGTTTGCTAGCCAGGCAGCTAAATAAAGAATGTAGGTTATTTTTAGAAATTCGGCAGGCTGGAAGCTGATGGGGCCAAAACGCAGCCAGCGACTGGCTCCACCGGCGACAAGGCCGAACGGCGTGAAGACCATGGCCAGCAAAGCGAGATTTCCTAAAAGAAGCAGGAAGGAGATCCGGCGATAACCCTGATAATGAATTAGGTACGCCAGCATGAATCCGACCAGGCCTGGCACCAAGCCGTTCTCTAGCTGGTGTTTCAAATAGTAATAACTATCGTCGAACTTTATCTTCCCGAGATCAGAAGAGGCGCTCGCCAAGATAACTAGTCCGAGCACAGCGAGCAGGAAAACGACCGCAAGCAGGAAGTAATCGGGGTGGTGGCCGCCTTTCGAGTAACGTGCCGACATGGGCGTGTTCTTTTATTGGCCGCGCCGGAGGACGCGACCAGCCAGGGCGCCGACGTATTCTTCATCCCGGACCGCGATTCGGCCGTTCACGACCGTAAAGCGGACGCGGACCTTCTTGGTGCCATCAGCGGCGGTGTCGATGGTGAAACCGACAAGATCGGCGAAAGAACCCTCGGAGAGCTGGCCACGCCCGGTGAGCCCGAAGAGAAGCGCCGGGTCGGTCGTTACTTTCTTGATGGCCGTCTCGATGGGAATGATACCGGAGGATAGAGCTAATTCGAAGAAACGCGGGAAAGTGTTCAGGGCGTGTTCGGAACGGAGCGCGCCTTCGCGGGCGCTGAAGCGGGCATCCACGCTCGCGCCTTTTGAAGCGACGAGCGAACGCGGATGGGCCAGAGCGCGCGTGATGAGCTTGGCATCCACGTTCTTATGAAGGACAAGAGCACGAAGCTTGGTCGTTCGCATGAGCTTCAAGAGCGCGTCCGCCGGTTTCTTGATATCGAACATCTCCATCACGCCTTTGAGCGAAAGGCCGACGAGCGGATCATTGTCAATGGCGCGCGCGATGACGAGATCTTCGGGCGCCGGCACAACCAGTTCTTTTATCAACTTGTTCCGGAACCATTCATCTTCAAGGTTCTTGGCCATGTCGGTCAGGCCGCCGGTCTGAGCCCAATCCGGCAGAAGATGATAGAGCGGCCGGGGTACGGATTCGAACGGCGAGACATCAAAGCGGACGTCTTCTTCGTTGGGAAGATTCTCCAACTTTTCCAGAGTGCGTTCGTAGATCTCGGATTGTTTCCGGTGCGGCATAAGGCTTGAAAGAATCGTCCGGGCGCCGGATTCTTTGGCCACCTTGAGGGCTTCGTCCAAGGCGGCGTCGAGCGACAGGTCCTGTGCCTCGCGGAGCTTTGTGGTGTAGACGCCATTCTCGCTCGAGACTATTTTAGCCAGAGCTTTAAGTTCGGGAGTCGGCGTGTGGCGGCCGTAGACGCTCGTTAGGTCGGTCGAAAGACCGAGCGCGCCCTCGTCCATCGCTTGGGTCAGGACGCGAGCAAAGACAGCCATCTCGTTCTTGGTCATATCTCTAACGTGCTCGCCGATAATTGCTCGCCGGATGGTCGAATGGCCGGCGAGAGTGGCGAAGTTCACGCCGAGCGGCCGGCGTTCGAAGCTTCGGAAGAATTCTTTGACCGTGTGCCAGTCGATGTTTATCTTGCTTCCGCCAGTCCAGTCTTCAAGCGATTCCAGACTGCCATAAAGAAGCGGTGCGAGAGAAGAGCCCTCTTGGCCGCCGATGATGGTGGTTATCCCCTGCTTCAGAAAATCAGCCTGAGCAGGGTGGTCCAGGATGCTCAAATAGTGGTCGGAATCGGTATTGACGTCGATAAAACCGGGCGAAAGCCAGGCGTCCCGGCCCTCCAAGACCTCATCCGCCTTCTTGTTCGGGAA
>DATJQA010000072.1:0-3806 GCA_035506115.1 Minisyncoccota bacterium
AGGGGATGACCTCGCTCACGTGGATCGGTCTTCTGACCCTCGCCGCTTTTTTGCTCGCGTTGCTCATCGTTATGTTCGTCTTGTCTCTTTGGTACCTGCCGCTTTGGCAATATCTCCAGGAAGGTCGGTTCCAGGCCGAAACAAAAAGTTTCCGTAGGACCGGCCAGCCCGCTCGCTTTCCGCGCTATCTGGAAGGGCCGATCGGCGCCGTTTTTGAGAAAGAAGCGCTCACGCTCCGTCGAACGCCGCGGAGCGCTCTCTGGCTGAGCTTCATGGCCTTCTTGTGGCTCACGCAGACGCTCTTGAATTTTTTCATTCGAGCGAACCTCATTCGGCACAATGCCGATCCGGCAATGGCGGCGCACATCTTGGAAGCGTTGCATGTTCTGACCGCGGTCTATTTCATGAGCGCGATGTCGCTGCGTTTCGTTTTTCCGTCGTTCAGTACGGAGCGGCGCACATCCTGGCTTCTTGGGAGCGCGCCGCTCGACCTGGCCCAGGTCTACGCCGCCAAGTTCTCGTTCTACTGCGCCCTCTTCGCGCTCATTGGCGGCCTGATGGTCGGCGTTAACACGCTCATCCTTGATCTGGCTCTGCTCGATATCGGATTGTTCGTGACCGTAATGGCGCTTTCCATCCTTTTTGTCACCTCGTTCGCTTTGGCGCTCGGCGCCTGGTTCCCGAGCTTTGAGACCGATGACCCGGAACAGCTCGCGACTTCGATGCCGGGCTTGAGTTTCACGGCCCTTTCTCTTCTCTACGGTGCCGGCGGGGCGTACGCCCTCTATGACGTACTTTCGACAGGTAATTATCTCCTTTTCGGAGGCTTCGTTGCCGTTTCTCTCGTTGGTCTTGTGATGTTCCTCAAACTGCCCCCAAAAACGCTCGCGCGTCTGGAGTTCGGAGTAGGCGAGTAGGCTGACGTGTTATAATCCTTCCCATGCTTAACGGATTCACCGCTCTCATTCTCGGTCTCGTCGAGGGCTTCACGGAATTTCTGCCCATTTCTTCGACCGCGCACCTCATCATTGCGACGCGCCTCTTGGGCTTCGCTCAGTCGGAGTTCGCCAAAACTTTCGACATCGCTATCCAGAGCGGCGCCATTTTGGCGGTCGTCGCTCTGTACTGGCGGCGTTTTTTGGATGTTGAGCTCCTGAAAAAACTCGTGGCGGCTTTCATCCCGACCGGCATCCTCGGCCTGCTCTTCTATAAAGTGGTCAAGAACTATCTCTTGGGCAGCATGACGGTCGTGCTTTGGTCGCTCGCCGTCGGCGGCCTTCTTATTATTATCTTCGAGAATTTCTACAAAAAAGAAATGGCGCGTATCTCCGATGCGAGGCAAATGACCTATGGCCAAGCCGCGCTGATCGGTGTCGCGCAATCGGTGGCGATGATTCCCGGCGTCTCACGCGCGGCCGCGACCGCGGTCGGCGGCATGCTCCTCGGTGTGAGTCGGGAAGCTATCGTCGAATTCTCGTTCCTCCTCGCCGTGCCGACGATGCTCGCCGCGACCGGCTTGGACCTCGTGAAAAGCGCCGGTGAATTCTCCGCCGCTCAGTTCGATGTTCTGGGTATCGGCTTTGTCGTTTCCTTTCTGATGGCCATCGTGAGCATTAAGTTCCTTCTGAACTATATCCGCCGACACACTTTTACGGCGTTCGGTGTTTATCGAATGGCGCTGGTGCTCGCGGCCGTCCTTTTCGCGCTTTAGCTTTCAATAAAAATACGACGCGGGGAACGCCGTACCTCCGCCTTTTTCGTTCAGGGATATCCGACGAACCGAACGGTCGCGCTAGCTGTAAGCTTGCCTCAAGATCTTACCAACGCGAGCTTTTTATCTCGGCGCCATCCTTTTATCTCCGCCTCGCGCTTCAGTGCCCTGCTTTTTGTCTGGCACGGTTCGGTGTAGACGATTTTTATGACCCGATGAGAGTGGGTGTAGGCGCCGCCCCGGCCGTCCTTATGCTCTCGGAATCTGCGTTTCAGGTCCGTGGTGATGCCGGTATATAAACTTCCGTCGGCGCATTTCATTATATAGACCACATACGGCATAGCGTCATTATAATCTACGGCGCCATTTGCCGCTTCGTTTTTCGTTAGCTGGAACACCGGATTTGCCAAAGCTTGGCATAAGCATATGATGACGGCATGGATATACTTTTATATATAGCGGTCGCGGTCGTTGTCCTTCTGATATACGGCGTAAAGGTGATAAACGAATACCAGCGCGCCGTCATCTTCCGGCTTGGTCGCCTCATCGGCACGCGCGGCCCGGGCCTTATCTATGTTTTTCCCATAATCGAAAGAATGGTGCGCGTCGGACTTCGCACCGTTACGATGAACATTCCTTCGCAGAAGATAATTACGAAAGATAATGTTTCGATAGATATTGCGGCCGTCGCCTATTACCACGTGGTCGATTCTCAAAAATCCGTCGTCGCCATCGAGAACGTCCACGACGCCGTTAATCAGATAAGCCAGACGACTGTCCGGAACGTGGTGGGCCAGTTCATGCTCGACCAATTTTTATCACAGACCGTTGATATCAACGAAAAGATAAAGAACGTCATCGATGTTCACACAGAACCGTGGGGCATTCAGGTCACCGCTGTCGAGATAAAGGACATTATCCTTCCAGACAATATGCAGCGCGCGATGGCGAAAGAAGCCGAGGCCGAACGGGAGCGCCGGGCCAAGATCGTCGCGGCGCAGGGCGAGTTCCAGGCCTCCGAAAAATTAGGACAAGCGGCGGACGTCATCGCCAATCATCCGGTCGCGCTCCAGCTCCGCACGCTCCAGACCATGGCCGAGATCGCCACGGAAAAGAATTCCACCATCATCTTCCCCGCACAGTTCATGACGACAGTTAAGGAAGCGCTGGAAGTGCTTCAGCAGGATAAGAAGAATAAATAGACCTGTATTAGGGTTGCTGCCGGGCAAACCAGAGGCTGGAATCGAACGTCGCTCTGTCGTCTTGCGCGCCCTCGCTCCTGGGAACCCCTCGGTTCCCAACCTCCGCGCTGGGAAAACTTCCGTTTTCCCAGAACCTTTTCCCGTTCGAATCCAGCGCCGATAACTAGATACTAAAGCCGACTTACCACAAGGGCAAGTCGGCTTTAGTATTGGCTGCCGGGCCTGGATTCGAACCAAGATACCAGCGTCCAGAGCGCTGTGTCCTACCATTAGACGACCCGGCAAATTCTTTAAGCGTATCTATATTGCCTCAAAAATCAGAAAATGGCAATCATTGGTGTTGTTGGTAAGACCTTTCTGGATTGACAGCGCGGCCTCGGAGTGCTTTTCTGTGGTTAGCCAAGGAGGGCTTGAATGCCGAATGTGGAGATCTGCGGATACGACGACATCGCGGCCGAGCAGCTGAGGCGCGATGTCGAAAGCGTCATCCAGGAGCTTGGTTTGCAGGACGACACTGTCACTTCGGTCGTGCGCATGGACGTTCGGTCCTGCGACGGCAAGAAGAGGGCTATGCCGTATCTGCGCGTCTGCGGGACGAGTCGCGGCGAAGTCGACGCGATCATCAGCGCCTTCGGGCGCTTCGAGATACACGAAGATGTCGAGCTGCTCGTGCTCGACGGCTTCATCTCCTCCAAGGAGATGGCCGGTAAGACGGCAACGGACTGAAGGGGGGCATCTGATGCTCGAACCTGTCAGGTTGACCTCGCTCGAGATCGGCAAGATAGAGACGCACCTGCGAGAACAGTTCCTCGGCAAGCACTTCGTCTGCTGCGGCGTGCCGCTGCCGAAGATGGAAGCCGTTTTCGAGACCGTCGCGGAACCGCTCCGGACCT
>DATJQA010000073.1:0-7491 GCA_035506115.1 Minisyncoccota bacterium
CTTTCTATACTGACCTCGACGCAAATAAAATCGAAAGAGGTTCGCTGTTGTTCCGTAATCACCCGTAGGGGCATTTCGCACTTCTCGCTTATACCAATATTCGGCCTGAGGGACATTCCCTAACATCTCAAACATGAAGCCAATCCCTAATGCCCGACGAGCATGGCGGGGCTGAGTGAGCATATACTTATAGGCTCGCTTCTGATAACGGATCGCAGATCGGTAATTACCACGAACGCCGCTGACCCTTCCTTTCCCGTACCATCCCAGAAAAGATTTCCGATCGCGCTTAATAATGTCTTGATATAAAGCATCGGCTCGAGATAAATACTCCGCAGCCTGATCTTTACTAGCTGTGCGCGTGTTCGTTTTTGCCTTGAACATAATCGCCATGGCGAGGTGGTCATAGAGAAGTCCTAGGCGGTAGAATTGGTCATTTGTTAGTCCATACTGTGATCCATACCGCTCATATGTCTCAATCGCTTCTTGATATTTGTTGTGCCACAACGCATACCCCTGAGCCCGGTGCAACAAAAACCGGACACGTACTGGTTGTTCGCGAAATTTTCTGTATTTTTTGGGATCAAAACTCATCATTCAACTCAAACCACAACGTTGACAGTCGGCACCCTGTTGTGTAGATATCATATCAGGAATAGCCACCTTGAAAACAATGGGGGCAAAAGGAGGATCCGTGAAGTCAACGGTTCTTGTTGTTACTAACGAACAAGACGAAAGCGTTCCAGCTGTTACGAATGAGCTTGACCGGATCGGCGTTCGGTACCATCGCCTGGACACCGAACGGTTCCCATACGAAGTGGCTCTGGACCTGCATCTGTCGGGATCCAAGGCATTCGGCGCCTTTCGCTGGCTATCACTTCCAAGGACCCTACGAATCGGGGACATTTGTAGTGTTTGGTATCGACGCCCGCTTCACGCCTGGGTCACAAAGCTCCATCCTGGACACGCTCAATTCATTCAGGATGAGGCGCGAGCGGCTCTGTGGTCTGTCTACACTACGATCGATGCCTTCTGGATGAACCCTCCGCTTCAGGCGGTTCATCTCCTTCAACACAACAAGCTGCATCAACTTCGGACAGCGGCACAGCTCGGCCTCTCTGTCCCTGACACTGTCATCACGAACGATCCCGAGGTTCTGACCGACTTCGCTGACGCTCATGAAAAAATGATTGCGGTGAAGCTGTTGCGGGGCAACTGTTTCGTTCGCGAAGGCGGCTCCCCGGCGCCCCTTCATGTCTTCACAAATACCCTGTCTCGAGAAGACATCGACGGCCATCGCGAGGACATTAAGCTATGCCCCGTCTTCGCTCAGGAGTACATCCCGAAGCAGCTCGAACTCCGCATCACTATCGTTGGGAACCAAGTGTTTACCTGCGCAATCCACTCCCAAGACAGCGAAGCTACGCGGCTCGACTGGCGACGCTACGACTTCGATCGCGTCAAACACGAATCATATGCTCTTCCCTCTGACATCGCAGAAAAGCTCAGATTACTCATAAGAGGATGGGGACTTGCATATGGAGCGATCGACATGATCGTCACGCCCAAGGGCGAGTATGTCTTCTTGGAGATCAACCCAAGCGGTCAGTGGCTCTGGATAGAGCAAGCTACCGGAATGCCCATCTCTCGGGCGATAGCCGAAACACTTGCTGTTCCATCCACAACCACATGAACATCAGCCGGTGTCTTCGGACGCCGGCTGAGCCTTTTATGACCCACGTATTTGAATAGAAATCCGATCAGTTCAATTTACAATTTCTTGAGCGAGAGCGAGAAGGTCGAACCCTGGCCGGCGCCTTTAGATTCGGCCCAGATCTTGCCGCCGTGCGCTTCCATTATTTTCCTAGCAATAAAGAGTCCCAAGCCGGTCCCGAGAATTTGTTTCTTGATGCGCTCGTCCCGCACGAACTCCTCGAACAAGTGGTTCGCCATTTCCGGCTCGAATCCGACGCCGGAATCTGTCACGGAACACTGGACCAATCCGCCGGCCGCTTCTTTCACTTCGATGACGACGCTCCCCTGCGGCGTGTACTTTATGGCATTATCGACCAGGTTCTGAATGACCTGGCGAAGTTTCTGCTCGTCAGCCGTAACAAAAATATCCTTCTCCGGTTTCTTGAGTTCCAGGGTTATCTTTTTGTTATCCGCCAGCGACCGAAGAGATTCCATCATATCCCCCACCAGCTTCGTGAAATTGGTCTTGGCGAACTGATAATCCATTTTTCCTTCCTCCACTTTCCGAAGATCGAGGAGAGTATTGATGAGCGCGATAAGATCGTCGGATGATCTCTTTATCTTTTCTATGGTCTCGCCGACCTGCAGCGCCCCGAGCGAGCCGAACGAACCGTCGAGCAGAAGTGTCGCATAGCCCTTGATGGCCGCGAGCGGTGCCCTTATCTGATGCGAAGCTAGCGAGAGGAGCTGGGTCTTGAAACGCGAAAGTTCTTCAAGCCTGCCGGTCGCCGCCTCGAGCTGCTTGGCCAGCTCCTCAAGCTGTTCGCGCTGTTCGACCTCCTTAAGGACGCTTCTGATGAGGAGAATACTGAAGGAAAGCGTCAGAGCGAAGACGCCCGCTCGGAAAATAATGACGCCGACGCTTTGGGCAATAACGATCTCGACGAGAGCAACGAGCGTCAGAGAGAATGCCAGTATCTCCGTTGCTATGACCTTCACGTTCAGGAGATGATAACGAACGATGGCGAAGAATGTGAAGGCGATGAAAGGAAAGAAGAAGACGGACCCGAGCGGAACGAAGCGGGGGTTGTTAAGAAAAGCCGGCGAGACAAAATTGAAAATGATGATGAGAAGGAAGGTCGTCAGGGTGCCGACCCAGATCCAGGACATCTGTCGTCTCTCGAGACCTGTCGCCCGGTGCATTTTCCGGTAAAGAATAAAAACGGCGGAAACGACCAAGCCGACACTGACCAGGCCGAACAAAGCAATGGCGGGCCCGTTCTGCACGCTTATCGCTCCGCCGTTCGGGTTCAAGACTTCTACTCCCCAAAGGACATAATGCGTGAAGGCGGTCACGCCGGCGGTCACAAGAACGAGCGGCACGATAAGCCAGCGCTGCAGAGCCGAAGTCGACACTCTGACCAAAGGAAAGACCAGGAACAGGCGGAACAACGAGAAGGCCTGAAAAACAGCGAAGAACAGCTCCAGACGCAAAAGTTTGATTATCGTTACCGGGTCGTGCGCCTGATAGGAAACATAATTGATTATCCCCCAGGCGGCCGTGACCAGAGAAAATGCCAGGAACCAACGGTTCGTGCCGCTTTTCCAGTCATTGAAAAACACCACGAATCCCAGGATGACCGTTGCGGCAACGGTGATGCCGACGGACAAGAGATCGAAATTGCTTAAACCGACATTCATGGTTCCCATTCTACAACGGGTGGCTGTTTCGGCGAAGTTGCGCTCGGCGGCGCCGCTCGGCCGAGCCGGAAATACAAAGCGATGAGCTCGCCCTTCTCGATCTTGAATCGTTCCGCCACTTTCCGATACGCTTCTTTGACCAGGCGCTGGTGTTCGGCCGAAAAAGATCCCGGATCGCCAGAAAGCATCTTCTGATGGAAGAAAAAGATGCCGGTGATGAGATGCATCTGATAACCGTGAGCGGTCAGCGTCAGCCAGACGCGTTCCATGACCCGGCCGGCCCAAAGGAAGGCCTTATCGTCATCGGGAACGACTATGACGCCCACGGCTCCGCCGGCGCCGTAGACGGCGGCGTTCTGTTTGGCGATAATCCGCGCAAAACCCAAGTGATTGAGAATATTCATGAAACCCCAGGAGCGGCACAGACGGAGTCCCAGGCGGGACGGCAAAGGTAGCTCCATCGTCGGCAGATAAAGCCCTTCATGACGCTTTTCGAGCTCTTCTTTGTTCCAAACTATCTCCTCGAAGAAAAGTTTATGGACCGCTTTATCTTCGAGCATCAATATCTCGTTCACGGCCACGGCCGGCGCGAGCGCTTGAACGGCGCGCGGGTCGTTCATTATCTTGAGCTCCGCGTGTCCAACCGAAGCGGCTTCTCTTTTTAGCTCTTCGAGAAGCGCGGCCGGCAAAGGTTCTGGTCCGTAGTTCTTCCGGTTGGTCGCTCGAGCGAAGACCGCCTCCGCCAAGGAAACGTCGGCTATAGGGCGCGCCGAAAAAGTTAGACGCGCCGTCAGATTCGGTCTTTTTCCTTCGGGAAAAAGTTCGATCGTCGGCTCGAAGCCCAACGACCGGGCGGCGACGGTGATGTTCTCGATAAGTGCCCCGTGCGCGATCCAGGTCCCCCGATAGCGATAGTTCAAGATAGGATGATCCTTCTCCGGCAAAGCGATTATCTCAACTGTCTTTCCGTCACGCACCACGAACCGCCAAGGCTGAGAATTGCTCCCGGAGGGCGCCTGCACTCCGGCCTCGAGAACCTTCTGAATGTCTTCCCGTCTTATCATCTTTTGTTCATTTTCCTAACGAACTTGATGAAGCCGACCTTCCGGTTCAGCCAGCGGCGCCCATGTCCGGTTTCGAAAATTCGGTCCAGGTCGACCTGATAGCGGCCGGAGCGGATGTTCTTATTCTTCAGAGCGATGCGTCGGGCAAGGTAAGCTACGACCGTACCGCAAAGATTGGCCGCCGTGCCAAGCTGCGGCCAAGAGTAAAGAGACCGGCCGACCTCGGCGACGGAATCGAGCATGCGGAGCGGCGCCCGGTCCGCGCCGGCGATGCGGGCCGCCACTTTCGGCAGGTCGGTCGGTGGCATATTCTCCAGTTCCTGGGCGCTCATTTTTCCGACCAGGCCGTTGAAGAGCGGCGTCCTGCGCCGGACATCGAAACGCTCGATGTCCACGATGACGCCGTCGCCGTTATCCGTTCCCATCACGACCGGTATCCCCCGCTCCCGAGCCACTTCCCGGATGCGGAACTTCCAGTAAGGGTTGTCCATTTCTTCGACCAGAATATCGACGCCGGAGAGAAATTCGCCGACGTTCGCCGCGGTCACACCGTCCGAGAAGATATCTATCACCATATAAGGATCGGCTTCCCAAAGTGCCTGAGCCACCGATTCGGCCTTCGGCATTCCGACCGCCGGGAAACCGGCCCGGATGCGATTGAGATTATCCCCTGAGATGACATCCGGGTCCGCCAGCTTCATGTGTCGCGCGCCGCCGGTCATGGCGATGACCTGGGCAACATGGCTGCCAACGCTCATCCCGGCGATAGCGACACAAGCTCGGGAATAGATATCCTGTTCTGCTTTCGTGATGAGCTCCCGATTCCGAGCCGTGCGCAATTCTTGATGCTCTTCCGCGGAAAGATAGTGGACCAAGGTCTCGCGCCACGGTAAGTAGAACCAATTACCGAATGTCTCGGCCGACTGGCCGCCGGTGTGTTTCTTGAAATGTCCGTGCACCTCTTCGACCGAGGGCGGCGCGAACTTGAACTTCGGATTGCGCACCAGAAAAAGATCGTGGACCAACGCTTCGTACTTATCGATGACGTGCGCGTTCGGATATCTTTTCTTAAGTTCGGCGAACGAGCCTCGGACCGGAGCGGTTATCATATTTGGTTCTGTTTGATGACCCATTTTTGTTTCGTGCCCGGCCGGAAATATTTCGGATATTCATAGGGCCAGAAAACGATACGCGGCTGAACGCGACCAGGAATACGATTGTGGGTCTCCCGATATTCCGAACTTTCTTCGAGCAACTGACGCGTGATAGCTTGGCGGAGCGCCGCCTCGAGCTTCTTCGTTCCCCGGCGGTTCGCCTTGAGCTCTATGTTTATCTCTAAGACCTGGTTCCGAGCCCGATCCAATTTAACAAGCATAGCGAACTTGCCCGTGCAATCGTTCCGGAAAACAGGCGCCTGGACCGCCCGCCGGATGGTCTCCGGATATATCTGAAAAGCGTACAAGCTCACGGAAAAATCTTTCCGCTCGTAGACATACGCGAACGGCCACCGCCACATCGTTGGCCCGAGACCGGCCCGGCGGGCGGCGCTTTCGATATCGTGGCCGACAAGCGAACAGCGGGAAAGCATATCATCGTACGTGATGACCCCGCCGTTATCTTTGAGGTCGTAGCGAACGAGCGGCAAACCACTCGCGGCCGAGCACAACAGCCCGTTCTCGAGCTCTTCGAAATAAAAGAGCTCCGGGTCGTACTGAACAAGGGTCGGCAGTTTATGGTCGAACGGCAGGATGGCCCGGTAAAGTTTCGGCGTCCTAACGGCCAGGCGTCTGATAAAAACAGCGAGCGGCGTCTCATAACCAAGGGTTCCCTGGTCGACCGTGCCGTAGTGGTTCAAGGTGTCCGCGTAAGGATTCTTTAGACCGGCCTTGTCTATCACATAATCGCGAAATGTTTCACTAAACCCTTCGGCGGAGAAAACGAATTTCGGATGGTACCTTTTCCAATCGAGACCCTGAGCGATACCGTCATCTATGGCATCTTTCAAAAACGGCCCGTAGCAACCAATGACCACCTGATCGAACTTGTCGCCAAGCTTCCGGACGGAATTGATGATGGCAGCTTTGTCTATGCCCGGCGTGATGATGCTCAGAGGGTACCGCCGCCTCTCGGCAATCATTCGAACAACCTCATAAGTGAAGACACCGCCGATCCAGGCACCCATCGGAAAGGCGTCGATATAAAGCGTCGAACGCTGGTCGATATGGAAATTCGTCCGGAGATAAAGCTCTGCCGTGCCGGCGTATTGCAGGTCCTGAGCCAGCTCGCGCGGGAAGTAGAACGGCTCGCCGGTCGAACCGGAAGTGGCCGAAATGGTCCAACGTTTTTCTTCGAAAAGACCGTCCCAGCAAAGCGCTTCCAGGGGATAATGACGAAGATAATTGTTCTTATCGATGGTCGGAACCTGGCGAAAATCCTCCATCGTCCTGACTTTCACGGGATCGATCCTCTGTTTTTTCAGAAAATCCTTGTAAGCCGGCACGCGCCCGGCCATCTCATGGAACAGAGCGAGGGCCCGCTTCTCTCCGGCCGCGAGCCAATATTTTCCGGGCCGCGCCCGAAGGTCCCGAAGAAGCCGATCGATATCGTTATATTTCGGCGGGACCAGCGGAAAAGACTGTTTCACCGTATCTCTATTGTACCACGCGCGGCCTCCTTTATCTGGCTTTTTTTCGCGGACGGAATATCTTCTCGGCCAGCTGGTCGGCAACTTCGTTGGTCGGCCGGCGCGTTCGGCGGGCGAGGTCGATGATGCGCGCCGCCGTGTCGCCTATGGCCAAGGTCTTACGCTCGACGGCCCGACGGTCATAGCCACCCGGCGCAAGTTCGGCCACGACGTTGATAAGCCCACCAGCGTTGGCCAAATAATCCGGAACATACAAGATAGAACGCGCCTCGAGGATCTTTCCGACCGAAGAATGAGCTAGTTGATTGTTCGCTCCACCGCAGACGACCGGCGCCGTGATCGCCCGGGCCGTAACATTCGTGAACTCGCCACCTAAAGCACAAGGTG
>DATJQA010000074.1:0-18092 GCA_035506115.1 Minisyncoccota bacterium
AACTTCGGTCATGCCGCATATCCCATCTTTTATCGTCGGCTTGCTTCGAGCGAGCAATCTGCCGTGAGGTCCGGCGCGTATCTTTTGATGGTTCGCGGATCGATCCGAAAAAAGACCGACCTCCGCCATCCCAAAATAATAAATATTTTTTTCATCCTCTAAATAATCATCATGTCGAACAAAAAGACCCTGCCCATCAAGAACTTCGGGAAGTTCAAAGCTCTGATCGGCCAGACGGACCTGAACGAGATCCAGCTGGAGTCATACAAGTGGTTCCTCAAGACCGGACTCAAAGAACTGCTTGTCGAGGTCTCGCCGATCTACGATCATACAGGCAAGGAACTCGAGCTCTATTTCGAGGATTATTATTTCGGAGAACCGAAATACGACGAGGCGACCACGCGCTATAAGGATGCGACCTACGAAGCGCCGCTTCATATCCGCGTCCGACTTACGAACAAGAAGACCGGCCGCTCCGAGACCCAAGAGGTCTATTTCGGCGATTTCCCGAAGATGACGGATCGCGGAACTTTCATCGTGAACGGTGTCGAGCGCGTCGTGGTTTCTCAGCTCATCCGCTCCGCCGGTGTTTACTTCACCGCTGTGCCGTGGCGCGACCGCCAGCTTTTCGGCGCGAAGGTCATTCCGAATCGCGGCGCCTGGCTTGAGTTCGAAACGGACATCGATGGCACTATCGGCGTGAAGATCGACCGCCATCGGAAATTACCGGTGACCGATCTTCTCCGCGTTTTCGGCGTTAATGAAGATGAGATGCGCGCCGCCGTCGCTGACGTCGACACGGGCGCCATCCGCTATTTGGATGCGACGCTCAAGAAAGACATCGCGAAGGACGTTTCCGAGTCGTATCTCGAAATATACCGCCGTCTCCGCCCGGGCGATCCCGCCAACCCGCAAACCGCGAAAAGCCTGGTCGATTCGGTCTTCCTTCGCCCGGACCGGTACGATCTTTCGGGCGTCGGTCGTTTCAAGACGAATCAGCGGCTCGGTTTCGAAAAGAAGAAACAGAACCGACTTCTCGATCGGGAGGATATCCTGGCGATGGTCAGAGAGATCATCCGCCTGAACAACAAGCCAGACGCGGAAGCGGACGACATCGATCATCTGGGGAACAGGCGCCTCAAAGCTGTCGGCGAGCTTCTTCAGAGCCGTTTGCGCATCTCGCTCGCGCGCTTGCGTCGTATCGTTCAGGACCGCATGTCCACGCTGGATCGCGAAAATCTTATGCCCGCGCAGCTCATCAACTTCCGGCCCATCACGGCGGTCGTGAAAGAGTTCTTCGCCTCTTCTCAGCTTTCGCAGTTCATGGACCAGATCAATCCGCTTGCCGAACTCGAGCACAAGCGGCGCTTGTCCGCCTTGGGTCCGGGCGGCCTCACTCGTGAACGGGCAAGTTTCGAAGTGCGCGACGTGCATCGCTCGCACTACGGTCGCATCTGTCCGATCGAAACACCGGAAGGCTCGAACATCGGTCTTATCAACTACTTGGCGAGCTATGCTCGCATCAATGAGTACGGTTTTTTGGAAACGCCTTATGCAAAAGTGAAGGACGGCGTGATCACGAACGAGATCGTTTGGCTGGACGCCTTGGAAGAAGAGAAATATCGGATAGTGCACGCCGCGGCTGTCCGAGACGGACGCAATCGACTTGTCGGTCCGATCGTGGACGTCCGTTTCGCTGGCACGCCGGTCACTTGCCCGGTCGCTGAGGTCGAGCTCATGGACGTCGCGCCCCACCAGTTCATCTCGGTGGCGACCTCGCTCATTCCGTTCTTACAGCATGATGATGCGAACCGCGCCTTGATGGGTTCGAACATGCAGCGCCAAGCGGTCGCGCTCGTGAAGCCGCAGGCGCCTTATGTCGGTACCGGCGAAGAGGAAAAAGCTGCTTCTGACTCCGGCTATCTTCTGACAGCCGAAGCCGAAGGCACGGTCACGGCCGCCGACGCCCGCCACATCGTGGTCAAATACGGAACGAAGATAAAAGAGTATCCGCTCGAGAAATTCAAGCGCTCGAACCAGTTCACCTGCATCTCTCAGCGCCCGGTCGTCCTGCCCGGGCAGGAAGTGAAGAAGGGCGACATCCTGGCGGATGGACCGTCCATCGACAACGGTACGCTGGCGCTCGGCCAGAACCTTCTCGTCGCCTTCATGTCCTGGGAAGGCGCCAACTTCGAGGACGCCATCATTCTTTCGAATCGCGTTGTCCGCGAGGACTTTTTCACCTCCATCCACGTCGAGGAGTTCTACTGCGACGTGCGCGATACCAAGCTCGGGCCGGAACTTACGACCCCGGACATCCCGAACGTTTCCGAAGAAAAACTGAAGAATTTGAACGAGGACGGCATCATCCGCATCGGCGCGGAGGTCAAAGCCGGTGACATTTTGGTCGGCAAGATATCGCCGAAAGGCGAGGCCGAGCTCACGGCCGAGGAGCGATTGCTGCGCGCCATTTTCGGCGAGAAGGCCCGTGACGTAAAAGATACGTCGCTCACCCTGCCGCACGGCAAGCGGGGACGCATCGTCGGTATCAAGGTCTTCTCGCGCGACCAGGGCGACAAGCTCGAAGCCGGCATCATTAAGCGTATCCAGGTGGAAGTGGCTGACCTTCGGAAAGTTCAAGCCGGCGATAAACTGGCCGGCCGGCACGGCAATAAAGGCGTCATCTCTCAGGTCCGACCGGTCGAGGACATGCCGTACCTCGCGGACGGCACGCCGGTCGACATCGTTCTGAATCCGCTCGGCGTTGCTTCTCGTATGAACCTCGGCCAGATCTTAGAGACCCATCTCGGTTGGGCGGCGGGCACGCTCGGCTACCGGGCGGTCACGCCGGGTCTCGATTCCGCGACCGAAGCGGACATCCGGGGCGAACTGAAGCGGGCCGGTTTGCCGGAAGACGGCAAGGTCACGCTTGTTGACGGCCGGACAGGCAAGACCTTCGATCGATCGGTGACCGTCGGTCAGATCTACATGATGAAGTTGAACCATCTTGTCGAAGACAAGGTGCACATGCGCTCCATCGGTCCGTACTCCTTGATCACCCAGCAGCCCTTGGGCGGTAAGGCTCAGTTCGGCGGTCAGCGCTTCGGCGAAATGGAAGTGTGGGCCCTCGAGGGCTATGGCGCTTCCTACACGCTCCAGGAGATGCTCACCATCAAATCGGACGATGTTCTCGGTCGCTCGGCGGCGTATGAATCCATCATCCGCGGCGAACCCATCAAGGGGCCGAACATTCCGGCGTCTTTCAACGTGTTGGTGAACGAATTGAAGGCGCTCGGTTTGAACATCGAACCCATCTACGAGAACGAGACGGACCACCGCGACAATTTCAAAGCCCTGAAGATCTCCGTTGCTTCGCCGGACGATATGATGAAGTGGTCGCACGGCGAGGTTCTGAAACCGGAGACCATCAATTATCGTACCCAGCGGCCGGAGAAGGACGGTCTTTTCTCGGCGCGCATCTTCGGGCCGGTCAAGGATTACGAGTGTGATAGCGCAAAATACCGGCGCATCCGATACAAGGGCGTCGTCTGCGACAAGTGCGGCGTCGAAGTGACGCGCTCGGTCGTCCGGCGCGAACGGATGGGCCACATCCAGCTCGCCACGCCGGTCGCTCACATCTGGTTCTTCAAGAGCGTCCCATCGCGCCTTTCGCTTCTGCTCTATGTTTCTTCCCAAAAATTGGAACGCGTCATTTACTACGTCGACTACATCGTGACCGATGTCGACGAAAAGAACCGCCAGGCGGCTCTTGCCGAGCTTGAGAAAGAACTGCGCTCGAAGCTCAAGATCGTCGGCGAGAAGGACAAGAAATTCAAGAAAGAACTGAATACCGAAGCAGCGGCTGTCCAGGAATTCCTGGAAACGCTCCGCCCCGGCCAGGTCCTGACGGAAACCGAGTACTTCAGCTTGTCGCGCCGCTTTGGCAGCGTCTTCAAGGCGGGCACCGGCGCCGAGGCCATCCGGGAGATACTCGAGAAGATGGACCTCCATAAAGAAGTGAAAGTAATCGAGAAAGCGCTCGAGGAGGTGACCGAAGCGACCGCGGAGGCGAAACTTTTGCGGCGCTTGAAGATGCTCCGCTCAATGATCCAGAACGGCGCCCGGCCCGAGTGGCTCGTCATGACGACCCTCCCGGTCCTGCCGCCTGATCTGCGGCCAATGGTCGCTTTGGACGGCGGCCGCTACGCGACCTCGGACCTGAACGATCTTTACCGGCGCGTCATCAATCGCAACAACCGCCTGAAGAAACTTTTGGAGATAAAAGCGCCAGAGGTCATCGTGAAGAACGAGAAGCGCATGCTCCAGGAGGCCGTGGATGCTCTGATCGACAACTCCGCCCGCTTCGGCGCTCAGCAGATGAGCGCCCAGCGGCGTCCGCTCCGTTCCCTGGCCGATATGTTGAAAGGTAAGCAGGGTCGGTTCCGTCAGAACCTGCTCGGTAAGCGCGTCGACTACTCTGGTCGTTCGGTCATCGTCGTCGGACCGCGCCTCAAGATCGATGAATGCGGTCTGCCGAAGAAGATGGCCCTCGAGCTTTTCCGGCCGTTCGTTATCGGCGAAATGATCCGGCGCGAGCTTGCGCACAACATCAAGATGGCGAACCGTCTCATCGAGCAGGGCTCGGATGAGATCTGGGCCATCTTGGACGAGGTCATCAAGGATAAGCGCGTCCTCCTGAACCGCGCCCCGACGCTCCACCGTCTCTCCATCCAGTCCTTCCGGCCGGTCCTTATCGAGGGCTTGGCCATCCAGATCCCGCCCCTTGTCTGCACTGCTTTCAACGCGGACTTTGACGGCGACCAAATGGCCGTCCACTTGCCGCTTTCGGACGAAGCTCAGCGCGAGGCGCGCGACATCATGTCTTCGTCGAAGAATCTATTGAAGCCGGCGACCGGCGATCTTATAACAGCGCCGACGCAGGACTTCGTGCTCGGTATCTATTATCTGACCCAGGAATTCGCGGATGCTAAAGGGGCCGGCAAGGTCCTCGCCACGTTCGAAGAAGCGCTCGCGGCCTACGACCACGATATCGTTTCGCTCCATGCGCCCGTTCGAGTAGGCGCTCTTCAAACGACCGTTGGCCGGCTTATCTTCAATGAGCGGTTGGCGGGAGCGGTTCCTTACGTGAACGAACCTCTGAACAAGAAGAAGCTTTCGAAGCTGATCGAACGCATCATCGAATCTCATGATTTCGAGAAAGCCGGAGAGGTCATCGATGGCTTGAAGCTCTTAGGCTTTGAGATCGCTTCTCGTTCTGGCATTACCTGGTCCATCGCAGACCTCATCATTCCGCCCCAGAAGTCCGAGGTCATGAAAGCTGCCGAGAAAGAGGTGACAGCTGTTTGGGACCAATATAACCAGGGTTTTCTGACCGATGCCGAACGGCGCGTACGCGTTATCAGCGTTTGGGAAAAGGCGAAAGCGGAGGTCGCCAAGCTCGTGACCACCGTTCTGCCGAAAAGCAATTCCATCTACCAGATCATCGATTCCGGCTCGCGCGGTTCGTGGGCTCAGCCTATCCAGATGATGGGCATGAAGGGCATGGTCCAGAACCCGAAAGGTGAAGCCATCGAGTTGCCGGTCCGCTCTTCTTTCAAAGAAGGCCTTTCGGTGCTTGAGTACTTCATCTCGACGCACGGCGCCCGCAAAGGCACGACCGATACGGCCTTGAAGACTGCTCAAGCCGGGTATCTCACCCGACGCTTGGTCGATGTTGCCCAAGATCTGGCCATTCGGGACGAGGATTGCCGGACCAAAGAAGGCCTTGAGCTTCATCGGGAAGACGGAAAGGAATTTGGTCAGACCTTCGCCTCGCGTCTTTTCTCGCGCACTGCGCTCGAAGATATCCGGGTCGACCGCAAGGTTGTGGTCCGAGCCGGTGAGGTCATTGATAAGGCGGCTGCCGACATCATCGAGAAATCTAATCTAGCCTCTATTGTGGTTCGGTCACCGATCGCTTGTAAATCTCTCTATGGCCTTTGCCGTTTGTGTTACGGTTACGACCTCGGGGTGAATCGACTTGTGGACATCGGCGCCGCGGTCGGTGTGGTGGCGGCCCAGTCCATCGGCGAACCGGGCACTCAGCTCACGATGCGTACGTTCCATACCGGCGGTGTGGCCGGTCTCGATATTACGCACGGTCTGCCGCGCGTGGAAGAGCTTTTCGAGATCCGCCCGCCAAAAGGTAAGGCCATCCTGGCCGCCGCGGACGGCGAGATAACGCACGTCGAAGAACGAGGGAACGCGAAGATCGTCATTCTGAAGACCCTCGGCTCCGGCGGACGCTCCAAGGTTGGCAAGAAGGTCTCAAAGAAAGCCAAGGAAATCGAGTATCTCATCCCGCGCTCCGCTCTTCTTTTTGTGAAGACCGGCGACAAAGTAACTACGGGCCAGCAGCTTTCCGAAGGTCACATTGACCTCCGCGAATTCTTCGAATATCGGGGTGGCCAAGAACTCGTCCGCCATATCGTGAACGAGGTCCAGCGCATCTACATGGGCGAAGGCGCGGCGATGAACAATAAGCACATCGAGGTCATCGTGCGCCAGATGTTCTCGCGCGTGAAGATCAAGGATGCTGGCGACGCCTCGAATCTGGTCATCGGCGAGATCATCGAAAAATCCAAGTTCCTCGAAACGAACCGCGATCTTAAGAAGGCTGGCAAGAAACTAGCGAAGGCCCAGCAATTGCTTCTCGGCATCACGCGGGTCGCGCTTTCGACCGAATCCTTCCTTTCTGCCGCCTCTTTCCAGGACACGGCGCGCGTGTTGGTGAAAGCCGCCATCGAAGGACGCGTCGATCCGCTCCGTGGCCTTAAGGAAAATGTCATCATTGGTCGACTGACTTCGCGCGTGGCGCTCCCCGGCGAGCCGGTCGGTGAGACCGAAGGTTTGGGTGAGGTCGAGGTGGCTGCGGTCGGCGGCGAGGAAGGCGGAGAATCAGAGGCGGCCGCTCCAGCAGAGGTAGTTTCCGAGGAAGTCTCGAGCAACGAAGAATAATGTTGACGCCAACCCCGAAATTCGCTAGGGTATAGGGGCTCAAAATAGCATGGACAAGGACCAGAAAGACTACGAAATATCCTTCCTCGGGAGGGACGAAAAGGCTGCTGAAGCCCTATTAAAGGCCCTGAAACAGCACGAGGCCGAGATCCTTATGGAGGGGCCGGTAGAGAAGATCGCTCTCGAATACAAGATCGAGCATTTGTCCTCGGCTTATTTCGGGTACATCCATTTTCGCATCGCACCGGCGGCCGCGAAGGCGCTCGAGCACGACCTGGCGACCGAATCTCAGATAATCCGCTTCCTTATCATCACGCCGCCTTTCCAGAAGCAAAAGCCGCGCTGGGAGGGTCGGGTCGGAATGCGGACGCGCGACGAAGCGCCGGCGGTAGACGGAGCCGAAGCGCCGGCGGTCGCTCATCCGGCCGATGCTAAACCGGAAGCCCTCCCGCTCACGAACGAGGCACTTGAAAAGCGTATCGAAGAGATCTTGAAGTAATATGAACATCAACAAGGTCTTCGTTCTGGGGCGCGTCACGGCTGATCCGCAGTTGCGGACGACGCCGGGTGGCCAGTCCGTTTCGAGCTTTAGCGTGGCGACCAACCGAATGTGGAAGGATAAAGCCGGCGCGCGTCAGGAAGATACCGAGTTCCACAACATCGTCGTCTGGGGCCGCCAGGCCGAAGTAGCCACGCAGTTCTTGAAGAAAGGCGCCACGGTCTTCATCGAAGGACGCCTCCAGACCAGAACTTGGCAAGACAAACAGAACCAGACGCGGAAGACGACGGAAATAATCTGCGAACAGCTTCAGCTCGGACCGCGCCCGACAGCGGGCGGAGGTCAGGCTCCGGCCGATTTCCCGAGCGGCAAGGGGAATGTGAAAGAAGCCGAGCCGGCCCAGGCGGCGCCCGCCGAGGAGATCCCGACCGTCGACCTCGAGGATGATATCAAGATGGACGATCTGCCGTTCTAAATAAACGATCATGACCCAGTGCTTTTTCTGTTCCCAGAACCTTCAGACCATCGACTACAAAGAAGTCGGTCTTCTGCGGCGTTTCGTTTCCGGTCAGGCGAAGATAATCGACCCGAAACACACCGGTGTGTGCGCTAAGCACCAGCGCCGATTGGCCGAAGCCGTGAAACGCGCCCGCTTCTTGGGGCTCTTGCCGTACGTTCGTCGGTAGTTCGTCGGTCTTTTAAAATGAACGGTTTTGACCAGACCGGTTTCCGTATCCTTTTTGACTGGAGCGCGGGGTGGCCGCTCCGGTTGCCGTTCACGCTCTTCCTGGCGGAATATCTGCCTTATCTTCTGGGTCTTGGTTTTTTGATGCTTATCTTCGAGGAGCGTGGCCGTCGGCGCCTCCTGTGGTTCTTAGAGGCCGCGCTCGTTCTTATCTTGGCTCGGGGCATCGTCGTTGAAGCGATCGCTTATCTCCATCCGCGCCCCCGACCGTTCCAGCTCTTGGGTTTCGCTCCGATAGTTTCTGAGCCAGCCATGAACTCGATGCCGTCCGGCCACGCGGCGTTCTTTTTCGCCTTGGCGATGGTCGTTTTCTTCATGAGTCGACGCTGGGGCGTGGCCTATTTCGTTTTTGCCGCCGCGGTCGCCTTGGGACGCATCTTCGCCGGTGTCCACTGGCCAACGGATGTCCTGGCCGGCGCGGCCATTGGTGTTCTGTCGGCCCTTTTCGTTCACTTACTGCTCGCGCCGTCCTGGAAGATATTCAATAGAATATCTTCGGAAGGGGAGTCATCGATTCCGCCGCCTACGCCAGGCCAGGAATCTTTGGGAATCTAGGCCTTATTTTATAAGGGGTTTCTGATATATTGACTTTATTAAATAATAAGGTATAATCTAGGCGCTAATGATCAAGGTCGCCCGAGCCAGTAATTACTGATACAATAAACAAAAGTCATGAATTTCGAATCAACTAACATGAATCTAGAATCTGGTGTCGAGAAGTATGTTCCGAAGACCGGCGATGCAGTCTACATCGACGGCTTAAAAGACGAAAGGCCCGCTGAAGTCGTGGGTGTAACGTCGGAGAGAAAGGCGATTGTTAAACGACCAGATAATACTACGGCCGAGATAGAGTTCGACAGGTTAGAGCCTGCCGATGTTGAGCATGGCCAGGTCGATCTTTTGAGCGACGAAGATGTCGAGGGAGAAATAGAGAAGTAAAATATCATATGCCCCAAAATTATTCAGCCGATACGCCGGAGAATGTGGAACGTTCGAAGCACGAAGGTGCCCAGAGCGCCGAAGCCTTGTACGGCGCGGAGTTCGATAAGATGGGCGGCGGCGACTCGCAAGCGCGGGCCCGCTACATTCTCGACCAGATAAGTAAGCGCGGCATGCCGGGCGAGACGGTTACCGGAGAGCGGCCCGTCGGTCTCGAGACCTCAAAGAGCACGGCTGAGACCGCTGCTCGTTTGAAAATGGACGCCAGCGCTTCAAATCAAGTCGAAGGTGTTAATCCTGATGTCATAGAACGGGATGAGCATCAGTTCAACGAACAAGAAAATCCTGGTAACTACGGCGGCGGTGTTCCTGAGGACATGCTGATCCGCACGGAGGCTGATGCCCGCGAATCAGGTCGTCAAGGCGGCTCCATGAATCCTGACGAGGGCATGGAAGCGACCGCGGCCGAGATCGCGGCCGAGCGGAGCGATAGAGAAGAGTTCAAAAAGATGGCTGGGCCAGGCAGTTGGAGCCAGGCCGCGGAAGACACTTACGTCGCGAGAAGGAAGGCCGGTCGTGCGAACTAGTGAATTCGATAAGGAACTAAAAGACCCGCCCTTAAGCGGGTCTTTTAGCGCTTGTTTCTCTTGGGCGGGTGGTTTGGATAACAGATGGCTTCTTTGCTGTCTAAATATCGGTGTGATATGGTTAGTCTGGTCGAAGCCATTCACCAAAAAAAGACACTATGTCTGTTCTTTGGTCTGAATAGTTCGTCACGACAGAGCCCCTTCGGGGGCTTTGTCTTTTCCGGCGTTTTCTTCAAAAAATAGGAGAAATTATGTGATACTAGTCCTATGGACAAGAATTCCATCATTGTTTCCAGTTTATCCAAAAGATTCTCTTTTCCGGTCAAGGATCCGTCTGCCGGTTGGCTGAGGAACATCTTTTTACCGAGGACCAAAGAGGTCAAGGCGGTTGATGATATTACTTTTTCTGTTCAAGCCGGAGAAAGAGTTGCTTTCATCGGGCCCAACGGCGCCGGCAAATCGACGACGATCAAGATGTTGACCGGTATCCTTTTCCCGACTTCCGGCAAAGCTAGCGTGTTAGGTTTGGATCCATCCAAAGAGCGCAAGCAGCTCGCTTACAAAATAGGCACCGTTTTCGGTCAACGCTCCCAGCTTTTTCCTAATCTGCCGCTGACCGACTCTTTGGAATTCTTCGGCGTGATGTACGATCTGTCGGCTAAGGAGGTCAAAACCCGCATTGCCGAGCTTGTCAGAACATTCGAACTCGCCGATTTTATCCATCAGCCGGTGCGCAAGTTATCCCTTGGCCAGCGCATGCGTGCGGAAATAGCCGCCTCCCTGATCCACCGGCCGGAAATAATTTTTTTGGACGAGCCAACCATCGGCTTAGATGTGGTGGCCAAAAAATCTTTGCGCGACCTTCTGCTCAAAATAAACAAAGAAGAAAAGACGACCATTTTCCTGACATCTCATGATGTAGGTGACATAGAATCGCTTTGCGAGCGCACTATCATCATCAACCACGGTGTTCTGGTAAAAGACCTGCCCACGCGGGAGCTGGCGCGCTCTTTTGTCCGGCAAAAGAACATAGATGTGACCCCGGAAACAGCGTTCGAGGAATTTCCCGAGCTTCCGCCAGGGATGCATTACGTTCTACGGGATCGGAATAAGCTGACGATAGCGGTGGATATAAATAGCATCACCGTCCAAGAGGCATTGCGCCGGATTTTGGATATTTTCAAGGTGGACGACATAGACGTGTACGACACCGAACTGGAGACCATAATCCGCAACATTTATGAAAGCCATTCGACCAGGAATTAAGCTTATAAGGACGCTGGTCCGCGACCGCATCTATTATCCTGGCCGCTTAGTGGTCGACACGGCGACCATGGTCGCACGTTGCGGTGTACTCCTCCTTCTCTACTCTTATGTTTTTCGTTTAAATGGTGGGACCATAAGCAATACCACTTTTACGATCGCTGCCTGGAGCATGTTCTTCTATTTTTCTTTTTCAATTCTGCGCCTGAGGGACCTTTCCCAGGCCATCATGCGCGATGTGCAGTCCGGGAACGTAGAGGTGCTCCTTAACAAGCCAATGTCCTATCTGGCGTACAGGATGTGGTGGCAGCTCGGCGCCGGACTTTATCAATTCGGACTTATTTCCGTGCTGGGCGCGTTGGTCCTGGCTTTTTCTATCGGTCTGCCCGCGACCATGTCCGCGGCCGTATTTTTGCCGACCATGATAGCGGTCGTCGGCCTTGGCATCCTTTTGTCATTGTCCCTCTACGCGGTGGTCGGACTTCTGGCTTTTTGGGTGGAAGATATAACGCCTATCTATTGGATAGTGGACAAGGCGGTCATGCTCTTGGGCGGCTCCTATCTGCCCGTCGCCTTGTTCCCGGCTTTCATGTATAAGATCGCGCTATGGAGTCCGTTCGGCGCTTCGCAGTTCATAACTCACACTGTTTATCCGACCTGGGCGGGGGAGTGGCCGCTGAAACTTGGTATCCAAGCCATGTGGGTCGTGCTTTGCGCCGGGCTGGCTACTTTGCTTTTCCTCAGCGCCAAGCAGAAAGTGTCGGTTAATGGAGGATAAATCATTATGAAAGAACTACGTTTTGCGATCTATTCCATAAAAAAGAACCTGGAAAGCAGCGCAGAATTGCGCACTAGTTTCGTGACCAACGTTATCGGTATGGCCATAAACAATACGGCGTTCATAATCATTTGGATCTTCTTCGTAAAATCGGTCGGCGTTGTGAACGGCTGGACCGCTCTTGATATCATCGCCCTTTTGGGATTCAACGCGCTGGCTTACGGAATAGTTTTCTCCGGTGGCGCCGGCATCTTATGGCTCCCTGATTATGTTGCGAGCGGCGGTTTCGACCGTTATCTTCTTTCGCCCAAGAACGTCCTGCTTCGTTTGTGCACCTCCCGTTTCGGCGTATCTTCTTTGGGCGATGTGGCCTTCGGCGTCATTTGCCTCGCGACCTACGGAATACTGATCAGGGCGAATTTGTTGCAGATAGCGCTTGTCATCTTGCTTATTCCCATCGCCTCCCTCATGCTCTTTGCCGCTTCCGTGGCCGCTCAATCTGCCAGCTTTCTCTTTACCGACCCTGGCTCCGTGACCCGCGGCTTGTTGGAGCTTTTTATCACGCCGGGACTTTTTCACGGTGGCGCCTTTCAGGGCGCGACCCGCTTCGTCTTTACTTTCCTTGTCCCTTCTCTGGTTGTCGGCGCTTTGCCCGTGGAGATCGTTCGGGATGTCTCTTTTCCCAAGCTCGTTCTGGTCGCCGGCGTCAGTGCGATCTGGTTCCTTCTGTCGCTTTCTCTTTTTAGGCTCGGGATCAGGAAATACGAAAGCTCCAATTTGATGACCTTCGGAAGCTAAGAGATCAGTGTGCCGCGGGTGGGAGTCGAACCCACATGACCTTGCGATCGCGGGATTTTGAGTCCCGTGCGTCTGCCATTCCGCCACCGCGGCGCGTTTACCATTGAAGCGCATTTCATTGTCAAAATCAAGGAAAATCGGCTAGAATAGAGGCAAGATGGCACGCGTTATCGCGGTCTGTAATCAGAAAGGCGGCGTAGGGAAGACCACGACGGCGGTGAACACCGCTGCTTATTGCGCTGCCCGGGGAAAGCGCGCCCTCCTCGTGGATTTTGACCCGCAGGCGAACGCCAGCTCGGCCTTAGGCGTGAGCCCGCTCGAGATAACCCAGTCTGTCTACCACGGCATCTTAGGCCAAGCCGAACCGAAGGCCCTTATCCATTCGGCGGCCATTCGCAATTTCCATCTTCTGCCGGCGGCGCCCCATTTGGCTGGAGCGCTCGTCGAGCTCGTACCACTCGAAGGCCGCGAATATTACTTGCGGCGTTTTCTGAACAACATTCGGCACGAATACGATTACATTTTCATAGACCTACCGCCGTCGCTTTCACTTCTCACCGTGAACGGACTTCTCGCAAGCGATGAGGTCATCATTCCGGTCCAGGCCGAATACTATAGCCTGGAAGGTCTTGGCCAACTGCTCCAGACCATCGAGCTCATCCGAACCAACTTGGGACATCCGCTCAAGGTGGCCGGGGCTTTGCTTACGATGTACGACAAACGTGAAAAACTTTCCCGGGATGTAGCCAAAGAGCTTCGCGCCCACTTTCCGCACCGCGTTTTCGAGGCGCAGATTCCGCGGAACGTTGCCCTTGCGGAAGCGCCGAGTTTCGCCAAGCCTATTTTGCTCTATCGACCAGACAGCTCCGGCGCACTGGCCTACGAGCGCTTTGCGGACGAGCTCATAAGCGAAGAGGCCACGTTCAAAGAGGCGGCATACGCAGGAGCGCCGACGGGTGATTTCGGAAATTTCAACGTTACCTTTATATGAGCACTCTCGGACGCGGTCTTGAATCCCTCATCCCGCCGAACAATCGGCCGGCCGACACCGACGCAACACCGCCCTCGTCCGGTCCGACAAACGAACCGGCGGCTTCGCCGGCTCAACCCGTAAAGGCGTCACCTTTTGAGCCGGTCGTTCTGGAACGTATCACTATCGACGCGGCTGTTCCGGCCGAGGAGTCGAAATCCGAACCGCCGCGCTCCGAACCAGTTGTGACTGAATCGCCCATCGTCGAACCGCCGGCGCAAACAGTTTCCCGTCTACCGGCCGAACCGCCGCGCGCGCGGGGCGTTGTTCGACCAAGTGCGCCGAAAGCGCCGGAAGCGGTTTTCCATATCGAAGTGGAGAAGATCGTCCCGAATCCAGATCAGCCGCGCCGGGCGTTCGACGAAGAAGCGCTCAAAGAGCTCGCCGCTTCCATTCGGGAGTTCGGCCTTCTTCAGCCGATAACCGTCGCCAAAGTGGAACGCGAAGTGCCGACCGGAACGCATGTGGAATACCAGATAATCTCCGGTGAACGCCGCTATTTGGCCTCGAAGATGCTTGGCCTCGAGCGCATCCCGGCCATCATTCGCAATCTGACCTACAATCGCGAAAGTTTGGAGCTCGCCGTCATCGAGAACATTCAGCGCGAGAACCTGAACCCCATCGAGCTGGCCCGCGCCTACGCCCGGCTGCAAGACGAGTTCCGGTTGACCCAGCGCGAGATCGCCGCCCGGCTTGGCAAGAGCCGCGAGGTCGTGGCGAACTCTGTTCGCCTCCTCGATCTTTCCGCGGATATCCAGAAAGCCCTTGAGGAAGGCGTCATCAGCGAAAGCCACGGACGCCTGCTCCTCACCATCGATGACCCGGCGCTCCAGCAGAAGCTTTTCCGCGACCTCGTGGAGAATCGGCTCACGACGCGTGAGCTGCGAAGCAAAGCCGAAGCGGCCGCCCCGCGCGGCGCGGGTCACGAACGATTTGAGTTGCCGCCGGAGCTAAAAATGCTTCAAGAGAAATTGTCTTCCGAACTCGGGGCGCCTGTTTCCATCCATAGGAGCGGGAGTTCCGGTCGCATCACTATCAACTTTTATTCCGAAGAAGAGCTTCAGAGCATCGTTCAAAAACTGGGCGAGGGAGAAGAGAGCTAGACGCTCGGCAAGATCTCGTACTCCACGTTCCGGACGCCCGGAACTTTTTTTATCTTCGCCACCGTTTTTTCTATTTTGGCCTTGTCGTTCGTGCCGATGATGAACCGTTCTAAAGGCAGCGTATTGCGACCGGTCACGACCATCTCTCTTTCGAGGATATTGATGTGGGAGCGGGCAATAACGGCGGTCACGGCTTTCGCCGGTTCGGGCCGGTCGTTTTCGAAGAAGACCTTAAGTTCGGTGCGGATAGGTGCGCGCCGGTCGGAAAGGGCATGGCGTTTGGCCTTGGCGGCTGCCTTGATGTGGTCCTTAGCGATGCCTGTTTTCACGAACTGGAGCCAGTCCTGGGACGGCCTCTTGTTCTTTTGGGTCAGTATCTCGACCATCTCGCCGGATTGAAGCTCGTAGTTCAAAGGGACGAAGCGGTCGTTCACCTTGGCGGCGACGCAGGTATCTCCGATCTCGGAGTGGATGTGGTAGGCGAAGTCGACCGGGGTCGAGCCGGCCGGCAAGACGATAATGTCGCCGTACGGCGTGATGGCGAAGATGCGGTCCTTCAAGAAGTCTATCTTCATCGATTCTAGGAACTCGTTCGAATCGACGTTACCGCCTTGGAACTTTTCCTGCCAGCGGCGGAGCTGTTGGACCCATTTTACTTCTTCGGTCAGCTGCTTCGGCGACTTTGGGATGATGCCGCCAGATTTGCGTTGCTCATAAAGCCAGTGCGCGGCGATCCCGTTCTCGTTCTCTTCGTGCATCTCTTTGGTGCGTATCTGGATCTCCACGAACTTTTGATCCGGTCCGATGATGGTCGTGTGGAGCGAACGGTAACCGTTCGGTTTCGGCATGGCGATATAATCCTTGATGCGGCCGGGCAAGGGCGGCCAGGCCTGGTGAATGGCGCCTAGAGCGGCATAACATGTGGCCACGTCAGAAACGATGATGCGCATCGCAACCAGGTCGTAGATGCGCTCGATGTTCATATCGTACCGCTTCAGCTTTTGATACAAGCTGGCGTAACGCTTGGCCCGAAAGTCGACCGCGAGCGGCGTGATGCCGTGGTCTTTGAGAGCTTTTTCGATCTGTGGAGCGATACGTTTCAGATAGGCGAGCCGACTCTCATAATGGGCGGCGGTCGTCGATCTCAACCAGCGCGCCTCTTTCGGATGCAAGAACGGGAAGGCCAGGTCGTGAAGTTCGCCGGCCACGCCCTGCATGCCGAGCCGGTGGGCGAGCGGAGCGTAGATCTCATCGCTTTCCAGGGCGATACGCTTCTGTTTCTGCGGTGGTAAAGCGGCCAGCGTTCTCATATTGTGGAGCCGGTCGGCAAGCTTCAAAAAAAGAACACGCAGGTCCTGGGAAAGTGCCAGGATCATCTTTCTCAGGTTCTCGACCTGGCCTTCGGTGCCGCGGTATTTTACCCGGGAAAGCTTGGTGACGCCATCGACCAGGAACATTATCTCCGGTCCGAAATCTTTGAGGACCTCATCGCGGGCGACGATCGTATCTTCGACGACGTCGTGCAGGAGGCCGGCGGCGATGGATGCTTCGTCAAGGTGCCAAGAGTTCAGGATCTCGGCTGTTGCCAAGGGATGAGTGAAATAAGGGTCGCCCGTCTTACGTTTTTGCCCGACGTGCGCGCGTTCTGCCAGCCGGTAGGCCCGGCCGATAAGGCTTTGAGGAAAGCGCTGCGCCGTTTCTTTGACCGTCATACAAGAAGTGTCAGGTTTCGAGTATTCGGTGTCAAGAAGATAAAGAAAGCGGGCCGAAGCCCGCTTTTTCTTACTCTTCCTTCGTGGCAGCTTTTTTCTTACCGCGGGTTGCGCGTTGTAGGTTCCGTTCGGCCTTCTTTGCGTCGTCTTCCGGGCTCCAGGTCGGCGGGGCTTGGACCGGATCGTTCCAGACGGCGAAGTCGCAGGCCGGGTACTTCGAACAGCCCCAGAACAATTTGCCGCGGGCACGGCCGGCCCGAACGCGCCGCTCGAGAAGCTCGCCGGGGTCGTTCTTCCGGTCCTCGTTCGCGAGACACTTCGGGCATTTTACGCCGGAGGACTTCGGCGCTTCTTTGAGCGTCTTTGTGTTCTTGCAGTCGGGGAAACCAGAGCAGGCGAGGAACTTGCCGAACCGGCCGAACTTCACGACCATCGGTTTGCCGCACTTGTCGCAGATCTGGTCGGTCACCTCGGGCGGGACGATGTCGTCTTTCTTGACCTCTTCGTACTTCACGGCGAGGTGTTCGGCGAAGGGTGTATAAAAATCTCGGATGACCTTTTGCCAGCCCTCCTTACCTTCGGCGATATCATCAAGTTCGTTTTCCATTTTAGCGGTGAAATCGACGTCGACGATCTCCGGAAAATTCTCGGTCAGAACCTTGTTCACGAGCATGCCTATCTCGGTCGGGAAGAATCGGCCCTGTTGGCGCTCCACATAGTTCCGGGCCAGGATGACGGCGATGGTCGGTGCGTAAGTAGAGGGTCGACCGATACCGTACTGCTCGAGCGTCTTGATAAGCGACGCTTCATTATAACGCGGCGGCGGTTCGGTGAAATGCTGAGCGGGCGTGATGGCCGTCGCTTTGAGCGCGTCGTCCTTCGCGAGGTGCGGCAGATCCTTTTCCTCGAACTTCACCGGCCAGACCTTCAGAAAACCATCGAACTTCATCGTCGAGCCGTTCGCGGTAAGAATATATGTGTTCGCGCCATCCGTTCTCGCCTCGACGTCTATGTGAACGGCATTCAGAACGGCCGGCGGCATCTGGGAGGCGATGAAACGGCGCCAGATGAGCTCGTAAAGGCGTTGTTCGTCCTTGCTTGCGGAAAGCTGGTCCGGCGTGACGTGCGCCTGGGTCGGGCGGATGGCCTCGTGCGCTTCCTGGGCGAGACGCGAAGTGTTCTTGAATCGGCGCGGACCTTCGAGCGCATAATCGCCGGGTAGATTCTGTTTTATCCAGGTCGCCGCTGCGTCGAGGGCTTCCTGCGAGAGATTCACCGAATCCGTGCGCATATAGGTGATGTGACCGTTCTCGTAAAGCTGTTGGGCGAGGAACATCGTTTTCTTCGAAGAAAGCCCGAGGCGTTTCGCGGCTGTTTGCTGTAGCGTGCTCGTCGTGAAGGGCGCCGCCGGATGTTTCCGCACCTCTTTCGATTCCAAGGCGGCGATCTTGTAAGTTGATTTCTCGAGGTCTTTAACGATGGCCTGGGCGGCCGCTTCATTCCCGATGGCCAGCCGGTCGAGCGTTTCGCCGTTCCGTTTCGCGAGCTCCGCCTCGAACGCGCCGTGGCTGTTCTGGAGCGTGGCGGTGATGCTCCAGTATTCTTGTGGCACGAAGGCCTT
>DATJQA010000075.1:0-14095 GCA_035506115.1 Minisyncoccota bacterium
ACGCTATTCGAGAAAAGCCTTATTCGCTCGTCCTGCTCGATGAGTTCGAGAAAGCTTTCCCGGATATCCTGAACTTATTCCTCCAGGTCCTGGACGACGGCCGACTGACAGACGGCCTCGGGCGGACGGTGGATTTCACGAACACCATCATCATCGCGACCTCGAACGCCCATTCGGATATCATGAACGACGCTCTTTCGAAAGGGGAGCAAATGGCGGATATTGCGGATTACGTGAAGAAGAAACTGGTGGACATCTTTCGACCGGAGCTCCTGAACCGCTTCTCGCGCATCATTGTTTTCCGCAACCTGAAGATCGAAGAGGTTTCTCAAGTAGCTCTTCTGAACCTGAAGGCGCTCGCGAAATCGGTGGAAGGGCAAGGCATCGAACTCACTTACGACCCAGCCGCCGTGACCCGACTGGCTCAGCTTGGCTATGACCCGGCCTTCGGCGCCCGGCCGCTCCGGCGGACCATCGATGACAAACTGCGTGCGCCTTTGGCCCAGAAGATATTGAAGAAGGAGATCGGCCGCGGCGTCCGCGCCCGGCTCGTTGTGACCCCGGACGACAAGTTCGATTTCGTTCCCGACAATCGACCTTAGCATGGACTTCATCCTGCCTCTGACCGCTGCTTTCCTCCAGGGAAGCTCGAGCCTTCTTGATAAGGTGGTCCTCTCGGTGCGCCGGATGGATTATCGGGCTTACGTGGGCGCAAGCTTCCCGATAATCTTTTTGGTCTACGCCGGAATAGTGCTGTTGCAGCATCAATCGATAGACATCGGTCTTTTCGCCGGCCCTCTCCTTACGGTCCTTCTCGCTTCCATTGCTATTAATATCTGTTCGAACGCGCTCTATTACCGGGCGCTTCAGCACGACCATCTGACAGAGCTGCAGACCATCGACGTCATCAGTCGTTTGCCCATCATTTTCCTTGTCAGCTATCTTTTCGCCGACGAGCGGAACTGGGCGATCATCGCCGCTGCGCTCGTCTCCGCCATCGCGCTCATTTGGGCGCATTACGACCATCATCATTTTCACATCCAGCGCCGGACGCTCGTCTATCTTATCTGGGTGATTTTCGGCGTGCCCTGGGCGGCGGTCTTTTCGAAGATCTTGCTCTACGCTTGGTCCCCGGCACCGCTCGAGATGATAAGGAACGGCGGGATGGCGCTGGTTTTCGGCTTCCTCTACTTCCGGCAAGAAGAGCGTATCTCAAAGCGCGCCTTCTGGCTGCTCGTCCTCTTGAACACGCTTTCGGCCCTTGCCTGGCTTTTCTATTTCACCAGCTATCAGCAGGTCGGCGTGGTTTACACCATGCTCTTCTATTCGCTCCAGCCGCTTCTTGTCTACTTCGGCGCCGTTCTTTTCCTCAAGGAACGATTCGAGCGGCGGAAATTCGTCGCTTTCTGCGTTGTCCTTGGCTCTATCGTGGCTGTTCAGCTTCTGACCTAGAATAGTAGAATTTGGTTATGAAAGCGCCGGTTCATATGCCTAACAGCGAGATCGCGCGTATCTTGGGCGAGATCGCGGTCTATCTCGATATGCAGAACGAGCCGTTCAAGCCGCGCGCTTATGAAAAGGCGTCGGAGGCAATCGCGAACCTGCCAGAAGAAGCGGCTGAGCTCTATCGGCGCGGCGGAATAAGGGCGCTTGAGGAGATACCGAGCGTCGGGAAGGCCATCGCGGAGAAGATGGCCGAACTCATCACGACCGGCCGACTCGTTTATTTCGACAAGCTGAAACGGGCCCTGCCGATAGACATCACCGAGCTGCGGACGGTCGAGGGCCTGGGGCCGAAATCCATCGCCAAGCTTTACCGGCGCCTTAAAGTGCGAACGCTCGCGGACCTGGAGCGGGCCGCTCGAAAAGGCAAGATCGCCAAGCTCGAGGGTTTCGGCGCGAAAAGCGAAGAGAAGATACTCCAGAGCATCGGTTTCGCCAAAGGGACCGGGCACCGCTTCCTTCTGCATGATGTTATGCCTCAAGTACACCGCCTCGAAGCGCTTCTCGGCGCCCGTCCGGAAGTGGACCGGCTGATCGTGGCCGGATCCGTACGCCGCCGGAAAGAAACGATCGGCGACGTCGACATCTTGGCTGTTTCTAAAAAGCCCGAGGCCGTGATGACGGCCTTCACGCATCTTCCGGGCGTGGTCCGGGTCATCGCGCACGGTGACACGAAATCCTCGGTCAAACTTTCTTCGGGACTGAACGTCGACCTGCGCGTCGTCCCGGCGACTTCCTACGGAGCCGCTCTGAACTACTTCACCGGCTCCAAGGACCACAATGTGGCGCTCCGGGAACTGGCTGTCCGGCGCGGCTGGAAGCTGAACGAGTACGGCTTGTTCAAGGGTGCCCGAACTATCGCGGGGCGGACGGAGGAGGAGATATATAAGAAGCTTGGCCTTGCTTATATCGAGCCGGAAATGCGCGAGGCGACCGGGGAGCTCGAAGCGGCGCGCGCCGGCAATCTGCCGAAGCTCATCGGCTACGACGACCTCCAGGGCGATCTGCAGACCCAGAGCGATTGGACGGACGGCCGGGACACCATTGAGGCTCTGGCCCGGGGTGCTGCCGCCCGCGGCCTTCGTTATATCGCCATTACCGACCACACGCGTTCCGTGACCATCGCGAACGGCTTGGACGAGAAGTGCCTCGTCAAACAATTGGCAGAGATAGACCGGGTGAACAAGGCGCTGAAGGGCAAAATAACCGTCCTTAAGGGCACGGAGTGCGATATTCGCGAGGACGGCACGCTCGATCTATCAGACAAGGTTCTTGCCCAACTTGATGTGGTCGGCGTGGCCATCCACTATCACACCAAACTCTCCCGGCGCGATCAGACGGAACGCATCAAACGGGCTTTTGAGAATCAGTACGTCGATATTTTTTTCCACCCGACCGGGCGTATCGTGAACCGCCGGCCGTCTTACGACGTGGACTTCGCGGCAGTTATCGCTGAGGCCAAACACCGCGGGGTTGTTCTGGAGGTCAATGCTTCCGAGCGCCTCGATCTTCGAGACGAACACGTCCGGGCGGCCGTTCAGGCGAGCGTGAAGTTGGCTATCGATTCGGATGCCCATGCTGTCGGTCATTTTGATAACTTAGAGTTCGGTATCGCCCAGGCCCGGCGGGGCTGGGCAGAAAAAAAGGACGTGATAAATGCTTGGCCGCTCGAAAAGATGCGCAAGATGCTTCGCCGCCGCCAGTAAGGCATGGTACAATTCCGAGCGGATAATCCATGACCCCGGCCGCCAAAGAGACCAAAGACCGAATGCCGCAGAGCACCAAGAAGCAGGTGGTGGCCGGCTTTGTGGTTTTCCGCCGGACGGCCGATGGGATAAAATATCTTCTTTTGTACCGGCGCGGGAACTACTGGAATTTCCCGAAAGGCCACTTCGAAGCCGGCGAGAACAGTATGGCGACGGCCTTGAGAGAAACAGAAGAGGAGACAGGTCTCGGGAAGAACGAATTGCGCATCATCCAGAACTGGCGGGCGTACGAAAAATTCTCCTTCGACCGGGGGAACGAGCGGATCCACGACACAGTCATTCTTTATCTGGCGGAAACGAAACAGGCCGAGATCCGCATCGCGCCCCGCGAACACAGCGGCTTCGCCTGGTTCCTTTACGGCGACGCCTTGCGCATCCTCGGGAAGAAATACGCCGGGACGAAACGGGTCTTAAAACAAGCCAATGACTTTCTCGTTCACCGAACAGGTCCACGTCGCCACGCGCCGAATCCCAAGCGGCCGAGTCGCGACCTATAAGGATATCGCGCGGGCCATCGGCCGACCGAAGGCTCTTCGAGCGGTCGGGAACGCTTTGCACGCGAATCCGGACACGCAGCGTACGCCTTGCCACCGGGTCGTCCGGAGCGACGGCTCGGTCGGTGGCTACGCACACGGAACGGCGGCGAAGATAAAGCGCCTCCGAGCGGAAGACGTGATCGTCGAGCGCGGCCGAATTGACCTCACTCGCTTTCGAGTGCGCTGGAAATAAAAGAAAAACCCCGCAGGATGCGGGGTTATTTCACAAATTCGATAACTTTCTTGAAAACGGCAGGTTCGTGTTGGGCCAGTTCGGCCAGGATCTTCCGGTCCAGCTTCACATTCTTGGCTTTAAGGGCAGCGATGAGCCGGCTGTAGGAGATGCCTTCGGTCCGAGCGGCGGCGTTCACTTTGACGTTCCAAAGTGTCCGGGCGGTCCGTTTCTTTTCTTTCCGACCACGGAAACTGCGGCGCAAACCGTGCAGTAGGGCTTCTTTTGCCGCTCGCTCCTTTGATTTTCGGCTCCACCGGAAACCCTTAGTGAGCTTCAGGAGCTTTTCGCGTTTCTTATGGGCGATGGTACCTCGTTTGACGCGGGCCATAGGTCTTTATCTTTATATCTTATTGATAGGGAAATCAAGAGACCGCGCCTTGCGCTTACCACGGGCGTTCTTGGTCGACTTGCGGGTCTTGAAATGGTCAAGCCGCATCGACCGACGGACGATCTTGCCGTTCTTGGTGATGCGGATGCGCTTAGAAAAGCTCTTGGATCTGCTCATGGGATTATTTCTTGGTTATTTGAGCCATCATGCCCCGGCCGCCGAACTTCGGCTCGCTCATCAGCTTGTATTCGACGGTGATGCGCTTCAAGAATTCTTCCATCTTGCTTCTGGCCCAGTCCTTTTTGGATTTTTCTCGGCCCCGGAGGCGAAGGTCGACTTCTACCTGATGGCCCTCGTTCAGGAATTTCTCGGCCAATTTGACCTTAATGAGGACATCGTTATCGGCCGCGCGAGCGGATATCTGGACCTGTTTCAGGCCCAGCGTCTTTTGAGCGACCCGCTCCTTCTTGAGCGCCTTTTCGCGCTCATAGCGGAACTTGTCGAAGCTCATTAAACGCACGACCGGCGGATTGGCTTCCGGCGATATCTCGATAAGATCCAAGCCGGAACCCGGCTCGGCGAGCGCCAGGGCTTTCGCCCTTGGCATCACGCCCATGTTTTCCTTGTTCGGGCCTAAGACCCGGACTTCGGGGGCGGTTATTTCGTTGTTGAGCCTTGGCCTCAGGATGGCAGTCAGAGATGGATGATTTCCGAACTCCGCCTTATCCTAATTGATTTATTACGGACTGTCAAAAAGAACGACGCCCCGCCCCGGTTGGAACCAGGGAGGGGCGTAGGAATTGTTGCCTCAGGTAGAGGCGAAGCGGAAGGCCTAGGCGGCGAGCTCGGGGCGGTTGTGGAGGTTCATGAGCCACGACTGGACAAAACCGCCGACGTTGCAGCAGGCGAGGAGATCGGCCACCGTTTTGTGGGCGTGGTCTTCCGGGTAGTCGAGGATGTGATCCTCGGCTTCGGCGACCGATGCCCAGCGACTTGCGCCGTGGGTCTTAACGAGGACGATCCTCATGATGCCTCCTCTTCCTTCTGGCGCAGGCGCAGGAAGTACTCTTGGCCATGCGCGGCCAGGTCGTGGTTCACACCGCTGCCGGAGACGCCGATGGCGCCAACGAGCACGCCGTTGATGATGAGCGGAATGCCGCCCGGCTCTGTGTCGATGACCTCATCCCGGTTCCGCCGGAGGCGCCGAACCATCAGGACCTTCTCGATTTCTTCGCCGAATCGTGTTTCGAGGCCGGTCCATCGACTGGTCCAGGCGCGCCGGCGAGCGTTGTCTGCGATGTGCGCTCTCCGAGGGCTCTTCGGGAGCAGAGTGCTGGCCACGATGTGGCCATGCGCGTTCATCACGCAGACCGCGATTCGGAGCTTACCAGCGTAGTTTGCCAGGATGTGCTCTAGAATAGGTCGGGCCTCTCTCTTTGATATCTGTTTCGCCAAGCGTTTTTTACCTTCCTTATATTTGGGGCGAAAGTGCCGGGTACAATTGTATCAGCAAAATCGCGTAGGTCAAGTGCGGTATACTGAATAAATGCAGGATTTTTCTGAATTAACAGGAGCCGAACAAAATCTTTTCAAGAAACTTTCGACTCCGAACAAGATACAAGATTATCTAAACGGCCTGGTCATTAATTTCGAAGGAACCGGAGAGACACTCCGTTCGCCCCGGCGGGTCATGCGGGACAGGACGGCGCATTGCCTCGAAGGCGCTCTCCTGGCCGCCGCCGCTTTGTGGTTTCATGACGAACCGCCTTTACTTCTAGATCTTAAGACCGGCAACGGCGATAACGATCATGTCGTCGCGCTTTTCCGGCGTCACGGGCGCTGGGGAGCGATATCCAAGACCAATCACGCCGTTTTGCGCTATCGGGAGCCTATATATAAGAACGTTCGGGAGCTGGCCCTCTCTTACTTCCACGAATATTTTCTCGATGACGGTCGAAAAACGCTCCGGACCTATTCCTGGCCGTTCGACCTCCGCCGTTTCCAGAGCCGCGATTGGCTGACCGACGAAAGCGACCTCTGGTACATTTCTAAAGCGCTCGATCGGAGCCCGCATGTTGCTATCGCACCGACGTCCACCGTTAGAAAGTATCGCCTCGCCGAGCCGGTGGAAATCCTAGCCGGTCGACTGACCGAGTGGGCGCCGAATGGCCGACGTCTTTCATGGCGCTTGGATAAAAGAGAGCGGCGTTAATCCTAAAAAGGTGTACTACTTGGGGATTTGCCAGAGCCTGTTTCACGTTTTCGCCCAGTGTTTTCTAGGCTCCGGCGCCGGTTCGAGGTTATCCACATCCACCGATTGGCTCTTCGCCGTCGGCGCGGTATCCTATAATCAGTAACTCACAAGTAAATAGACCTCATTCTAGCCGCCCTTAGCGGCGGATAATCAGGCCTCCTGCGCACAGCGTAGGAGGCTTTCCACATTTTTAAAAACCCTTCTCCGTTAGAGAAGGGGTTTCTCGACTCTTACGATCTAGAACGGCAGGAAGCGGAACAGGCTGGCGATGGCGATGACCGCGACGGCCAGGCCGGCGAACCACCAAGCCAATCGATGAACGGAATTGCTCGGGCTTTGGTTCGGAGTGTATTGGGCAAGGCGGATGTTCCCGGCTTTATCAACGGCCCGCACGAAAATAGTGCTTTTAAGATCCTGATCGGAAAGGACCGCCGGACTTTCGACGTGTTGCCAAACCGTCTTTGGGTCATCCGCCGCTTTCTGGTTCCGGGTCTCGAGAATTTCGTAATGATCGATACCGGTTTGTTTGTCGACGGTCGAGAAAACGGCGAAGTAGCGCCCCTCGAAAACGGTCGGTTCGCGGAGCACCTGGATGGCAAACGGCTCGGGTGGGGTCTTGTCGTCGGCAATGGATTTTGTCCAGGCGTTGTCCTGGGGCGGCGCGGCCGGGTCGATAGTGAAATCGACGCTTTGGGGCACGACTTTAGCGGGCGTGCCCCGGCCGTCGTTCAGAGCCAGTTTTGAGCTATCCAGGACAGCTAGGCGGGCGTGGGTCAGTTTGGTTATGCCGGGTTTGAAATGGATAACGATCGTGGCGATAACATTCGTGACCGACGGGTCCCCGGGTGTCCGGCCACAGTAGCCTCCGGGAATGCCCCCCACCATGGTTATAAGACCGACATCTGGTTTGATGGTCGGCGGCGTGAGCCAGATGCTGAAAATCGACTCGCCTCGGCTGATATCTACTATATCCATTAGGTCTTTCGGATAGCTTATCGTGATGTCGCCGGCGTTTATGCATTCGTTCTGGTTATTCAGGCGCAGGTCGGCCGTGGCCGTTCCGCCGGGCGGATAGGTCGCTTGGGCCGGAGTAAAATAGAGTTCCGAAGCCTGAACCGAGGCAGAGGATAGGAGCCAGCCTCCGAGGGTCAAAAAGGTCAAAAGCAGGAGTGATCGGCGGGAAGAAAAAAATTCCATAGTCGAATTATAACCAGGCGTTCTTAGCCCGTCCAATAGAAGAGCATGATGGAAAAATCGGCCAGATCGACCTTCCCGTCGCCGTTGATATCGCCGATCGGGCCAGCGGAGCCCCAGTGATAGAGCAGGATAGAGAAGTCTACGAGGTTCACCTTTCCGTCGCCATTAAGGTCCGCCAGAAACTTTTTCCCGACACTGTTCTGCCCGACATAGAAGGTCACCGATTGAGAAAGTTGGCTTTTGACAAGCGAGCCGCCGGTCGAGATCTCGAAGTGGGCCTGAGCGGTATGGAAGTCCTCGGTCTTAAGAGGGGTTGTATCGAAAGGAATTTTCCAGCGGCCGAGATCGTCGGTTGACGTGCTGCTCAGGATCTCTTGGTCCGAATTGACGTGCGTGACGATCGTTACATCGGGGACCGATTGACCGGAGATGACGATCTTATCTCCGTGGGCCACCTGGCGTTTATCGAGAGCGATGGTCGGCGGGATGAAAGCGCCGGAGATGGTCGTTACCGCACCCGCCACGATCGTTAGGGTCGTGTTAAGAGAAATGGATTTTAGTCCAGATTGATCCGTTGCCCAGAAACCGAACGTCGCGACGCCGGGCGTGAGGTTCGTGGTTGTGAAGTAAAAATCCGCCTTGGTATTTGCCTTCACGACCCCAACGACGCCGCCATCCTTCAAGATGTTGACGTCCGCGCTGGGGTAAGCCTTACCTTGGATAGTCACCCGTGTCTCTTGGGGCGGGGAATAGCCGCCGCCAGCGATGCCGCCGCCCCCGCCCCCGCCGGTGTTAGGTATGTTCGTGTTGTAGGATTGGCAATCAGCGGAACAACGGTCAGTCGCCCCGCCGTTCCCCGAGCCGTCGTCGCAGATCTCGCCGAAGCGAGCCTGAAGGATGCCGTCGCCGCAGTAGGGTCCATAGCCCTTACAGTTCGGGAGGCAAACCTTATCACCGGACGAAGTGGCATAGGCGCCGGTGTTCGAGGCTACGCCGCTGTCGCAGACCTCGTTTGTTTGGACGATGCCGTCGCCGCAGATGCTGACCTCAAGAGTCGTTGTGACCGTGTTGTCGGCCTGAGCGCGCCGCCCGCTTGGCAAAAAGCCAAGAGAAACCAGGAGAAAAATGGCCGTTCCGACGGCCGCTCCGCGCTCAACTCGGCCGGAAAAGACCATGAAATCAACGCCGGCGGCGCTTTGTGAATCTGACGATTCCCCAAATAATGCTTCCCACGAGAATGATGGCCAGAGCGGCAATTGCGACAACGAGGGCCTGTTCGGTCGATCTCAGGCCGGAAAATCCATAGCCTTCGTAGTTGGGAATCGTTCCGCGCGGCAAGATGCTCATGTTAAGTTCGCCTTCCCGGACAACAGTGTCGTTCTTGTAGACCTTAAAATCCGCTCGGTAGGCGCCGGGTGGCAGACGGGTCGGGAGTTCGGCAACGATGTTTCTGATCTCAAAAGGTTGGACGCGTTTCAGCCTGTTCAGGTTCTCGGTGTGTTCCATTACCCGGACGCCGGCGTAATCGGATATATCCATCTCTACTTTCGTTGGTCCGAAGGCGGTGTTGCCGGTGTTCTCGACCTGCATCGTGAAAGTTATTTTTCCTGGGAAGAAAAGCGACCAAGAAGAATGGCCCTCTTCCAGGTCGTCGACCTTCACGGTGTTCACCTTGAAGTCGGTGATCTTTTTGTCGAGGACGTTGAGATTGACGTTGATCTGGGCGCCAAGACTGATGCCGACCGTGCCCGGTGCTGGGCCGCCGGTCGGCATGATAACGACTCGGATGTAGCCGGCGTAGTTCGCGTAGGGCGCGTCTGCCGGCACTTGAACATGGACCCGCATCGGTACTTGGGTCACGCCTTTCGCCATTGTGAACTTGAGACCCTTGTCGACGGTGATCCAGTCGTTCGCGCCGGGGACGTTAATCGTTATATCAGCCTCGAGATCTTCGACCGGATCGCTTCGGCTCAAGACGATGACTTGATCGTAAGCCGAATTCCGCGCCAGCGAATCGTTCTGGACGTAGGGCGGCGAGATGCCAAAACCGGCGAAGGCCGGCGTCACGAGGCCGAGAAAGAGGAGCAAGCCACCGATAAGGCTGGCAGAACGGGTGTTCATAAAAACAGGGTCAGGGGAGACCCCTTGACCCTATTATGCTACAGAAAGCCCAGAAAATCTACCAATAAGTGGATGAGCTGTTGATGCCGAGGATCGTGTTCTGGCCGCTGTAGTTACCGGCCTGGGTAATGGAGCTGGAGACCAGGATGCCCCACCAGGTAGCGGCAAACGTCGGAGAAGAGGTCTGGGTTGGCTTAAGGATGTGGATGGAAAAGTAGGCACCCGGGCTGCTGGTGGCGGCGATGGCGCTACTTGAGCCATAACCTACGCTGGAAGTCGCGTATTTTTGGTACCAGATCTGGATGGTCGAGGTCGTCGAACTCGCGTTACAGCCCGGGTAAGAGACACACATATTGTCGCCGTAGATGGTCTGGTCCAGGCCGGTGTTCCCCTGGGAGGTAATGGTCGTCGATTGATTCAAGGTGATGGTCGAGCTGCCCGGCGCCAAAGAACCGTAAGGAATAGCGGCCGTATTCAAGCTGAAAGCAACGTAGGTTGCTAGGTCGTTCCCTGTCGCGGCTTCTACGAGGGTGGATGTTAGGTTGCCGCTGTCGATGGCTCGGACGCTGGTCTGCCAAACCTGGTTATAGTACTGGGTTTGGGTCGAGGTTGTGCCGTCGGTCGCATCAGCCAGGTACCAAAGCGGGAAGGTGCAGGTCCAGGTGACGTTCTGGGAGCTGGTGCCAGCACAGGCGCCACCATCCTGGGAGCATGAGTAACCCCAGGTCGAGGTACCGATCGCCGCGGGATAACAGTTGTTCGGATTGTACTGGCCGACGGTCTGACAATTGGCCTGAGTGATACCGGAGCGGTAGATATTTATCGAGGCGCTGGCTATTTCCTGGCCGCCGCCTTGGGTCATGCAGCTGTTCAGATCGGAAACCGTGAAAGTGACCCGGAAGCCATTCGTTTGGCCGCCGGGATTGGCTAGCACCATTGGTCCGGCGCCGCTCGTGTTGAGGAGGGAGATGCTCGAGGAAGAAATGGTCGGGGCGATATCATTAACAACGGCAGGGCTGTTCGTGGCCATCGCGGCGCCGACCGCGCCAAAATATTCATTATCAAGGACGTAAGTGTAAGCGTTGTAGTTCCCCCAGGGATCAGGAGTTGGAAGGGTCGAGGAGCAGGTTGGGTTGCTGTTCGCGAACGTGCTCGAACACCAAGTTCCGGCGGAGCCACAGGTGCTGGTTTGATAATCGTTCGACTTGCAGACCCACAGCTTTACTTGGTCCTGACCACCATAGCTGTCCGGGTCGGAAGAGGTCGTTGTCCAGGTCACGGTCGCGCCCGGATTCGAAGGCGTCGTGTTAAGGGTCGAGGTGAAGTTCGGAGCGTGGTTGATGACGAAAGGCGAAGAGTTTGTAGCGGAAGTACCTTGATAATAAGTGCCATTGCAGAGCGGGTTGAATTGGTCGCCGTCACAGAGGAAACCCCACCAATTGTTGGCTTCCGGGTCGCTCGCCTGCGTTACGTAAGTGCTGGTCATCTGGACGCCGGAAGTCGTTGAAGCCGAGACCGCCCAAAGGTTCGGTGCGCCACCGGCGCAAAGTGGGGCGCTGTTCGCTTGCGGTGTCGGCGCGGTCGAGGTCTTACAAATGAGCAAGTAGAGTCGGTTCCCGTTCGAAGAGATACCGGTACCAATGAAGCTTACCGGCAAACCGGCGTTGACCGGTGTTGAGGTGGTGTAAGAACCGAGCTCTTGTGCCTGAACCGACCATTGTGGCGGCGTGTTCGTGACAGTGACAGTGGTCGTCGCTGTGCCTGCGCCCTGAGCGTTCTGAGGGAGATAGGGAGAGAAGGCAAAAGGATCGAGAACAATGGCCGTTGCAAAGATGACGACCCCTACCGCGATGGCAAAAATAGTAGCCTTACCGGAACTCGATTGCATACAAATTAACCTATGTTTTATGGGGTACTTTACTCAATAATTATAGAACGCATCGCATAAAAATGCCCCCAAGTTATCCACAGATAGATAACTTTCGTCAGAGACGTCAAGCGATAGAGCGCTTTCTACTTGTAGCGGATAGCGTCCAGGGGGCTTAACGCACCGGCGCGGCGGGCCGGAAAAACGCCCGTGAGGAATCCAACAATGGCCGAAAAAACGGTGATGAAAGCCAGAAAAGTTAGGGGAAAACTGAACAAATTGACAGCGGTGCCGCCAAAACTACGGGCGGCGATATTGACCATCAAGTTCAATATGAGACCAATGGCGACGCCGATGCCCATGCCGACCAGGCCGCCGAGGAAGCCAACCACGACCGCCTCGGAGATGAAAAGGATCTTGATGTCGCGCGGAGAAGCGCCGATGGTTCGCATGATGCCGATCTCACCCGTCCGTTCGAGGAGCGTAACGGTCATGGTGTTGAACATGCCGATAGCGGAAACGACAAGAGCAATGCCGCCGAAGACGGCGAGGATAGCCTGAAGGCCCTGGAAGATCTTGTTTGCCTGATCAACGGTCTGAGAAAGAGCGGTGACCGTAAAGCCTCTTTTCACAATGGCGTTCTGAACAACGGATAAGAAATTCGTGGCTGAGACCTTGACCTGAGCGCGCTCGTAATAAGGGATGGTGAGTTGGGACTGAATATCTGAAAGGGCAACGGTTGCCGTGATGGCTGCCGCGTCGTTCGAAATGCCGCGGACCACATAATCTTTGTTGAGCGGCACCTCTTCGTTGGCGTTCGTCTCGGCGTTTTTCACGAAGACCCGGATCTTTATGGTCTGACCCATGATGGCCGCCGCGTCTTTCACCTGGAAAAGCTTAAGAGCCGCCTTAGAAAGAACAACGCTATCCTTGGGGCTGTCGTCCTTGAAGAGCTCGCCACTATCGGCGGTGACGCCGGCGTATCTGAAATAAGTGGGATTCACGCCCTGGAGCGTAATGTTGCCGGTCACGCCGTTCAGGGTTATGAGAGCGGAGAACTGGGCGAGCGGCGAAACGTCAACGACGTTGTCCGTAGCCCGGAAGGCGTTAAGGGTGTCTTCGTTCAGGACGACAGCGTGCGATCCGGGATTGCGAACGTTCAAGCTCAAGAGCGTATCGCCCAAGATGATCTGCTCGAGCAGGATCTGCTGGAGGCCAAAACCCAGACCGACCAGCATCACGACGGCCGAGGTGCCGACGCCCATGCCTAAAATGGTGAGCCAGGTCCGGGCCGGGTTCGTTTTGAACATGCGGGTCGAAAGCTTAATGGCGTCAGAGGCTCTCATGAAAGTAAAATTCGATTGTTAGATGTGGACGCCTTGGGCGATGAGCTTTTCAAGATACCAGGAAAGATGGCGGGCTTGTTTCGGCGTAAAGCCGCCACCCGATGACTCTTGCGGCAGCATCATGCGAGCTTGGAAATCTTCCATCGTAATGAAGCCAGCGACCCGGCTGGCGATATGCTCGTCGAGCCAACGGACCTGATAATCAGAGACGGCGTCATGGTATTCATCAAGGACTGCCCGGCGCAGGCGCACCAAGCGTTCCTGCTGCTTTTGGGAAGCATATTTTTCTTGGAGTCGGACGCGGAATCGGCGGATCTCGCGGGCCTGTTCTAGGATACCATCGATCTTGTTCGCCATCATTACGGCCCGTTCATGGGGCAGATCCACGCCGCCTTTTTCGAAGGGGCGCTCGATGCGTCGAATAAAATCTTCTTTTTGAATGCCGCCCTCGATCATTTCGACAATAAGTTTTTCCAGCCGGTCGAGCTGTTCGAAACTCATGTCCTGGGTCAGATAGTTAGAGATGCTTTTGACCTTCAGGTCGTCGATCGTGACATAAGGATAGACTCGGGAGAGCTTTTCGATCTCGGTCAAGATGGTCGTGCCCGGCTTGACCGATTTTATCTGCTTCTTTTCGGCGTTGATGACCTCGCGCTCGACGCCGCCGTCTTTTAAGAAGTAGATACGATGAGCATAAGGCAAGAATTTAGCATCATGAGTGACCAAAATGACGGTCTTCTTGTCCTTCATATTTATCTCTTCGAGCGTGCCCATGACCTCGTCGGCGGAAACGGAGTCGAGGTTGCCGACCGGTTCATCGGCCAAGAGGATCTCGGGATTGTTGATGAGCGAGCGGGCGACGGCGATGCGCTGCATTTGTCCGCCGGAAAGCGTGGTAGCCAGTTTATGGGCTTGCTTTTCGACCCCGAAACGCCTAAGGAG
>DATJQA010000076.1:0-9931 GCA_035506115.1 Minisyncoccota bacterium
CAATGACAATGATGCGCTGAAAAGCGCACACTGCGTTCTCGGGTACATTATCCATCATGCACCCCGCCGGGTAATACTCGTCATTTGTACCATCTGCTCGGACGTGACCAGCAAAACTCACAGAGACGATCAAAATCAGTATTACAACCACCTTCTTCATCATGCTATAAATATACCACTCTCGCTGAATTCGACGATCGTTCTTGGGCCGGTCTTTTTGGAAATCATTATCTTCTCTCCCCTATTCTATTAATATGATAGGCTGGAAAAGTGTATACTTGAACGTATGGACAAAAAACTTTTAGGTGGCGTTCTGGCCGCTGTCGTTCTTGGCGCCGGTATATATTTCTATTCGCACCGCGTCGAAAGCCCTGAGCCGGAAGTGCCGTTCGATCCCGCGAACGCGGCCTATCTCGTCGATGGTCAGCCGGTCATGCTAGTGAACGGCAAAGCCGAGACGCCAGCCGCGCCCGGCTCAGCGTCCAAGGTCAAAACAATGATGTTCGGAACTTCGACCCCTGGAGACCTCAACAAAGACGGCCGGACCGATGCGGCTTTTTTCTTGGTTCAAGACACCGGCGGCAGCGGCACTTTTTATTACGCCGCGGCGGCCCTCAATACGCCGCGGGGCGCCCAGGGGCTTAACGCTGTTCTGCTCGGCGACCGGGTCGCGCCTCAAACCATCGAAATAAAAAATGGTCAGGTCGTTGCGAATTACGCAATGCGCCAACCTAATGAACCAATGACGACTCCGCCTTCCATCGGCGTTTCCGCCTACATTACGCTCAAAGGTTCAGCGCTCGAGATCGTACCGCCGACGGTCGGTCTTGGGGCGCGCTGCGGGGGCAATATGGCCTACGCGCCGGTTTGCATGGATGGTTTTCATTGCGCTCCGATCCCCGGTTCTCATCTACCCTTTGGCGATGTGGGCGGCGTCTGCGTGAAGGACACGAAATGAAATAGGCCTGGATATCGTTCGGGCTCAGAGCTATTACTCCAAAATGACCACCTCTTCGTGGTCGTGCCGCTTCGGAGCACGGATCCAGAATGATCCGACGGCACCGACGAGAACAAGCAAAGCGGCGGCGCGGAAAACCACGGCGTAGGCCGAAACGTCCGCCTTCAAAAGAATGAGGCCGATGAACTGCTGATAGTTGGTCGGCGTAAAGACGTTAAGCGTGCTGTTCCGGGCAATGTTCATAACGTTGCTGTTCGTGGCGTTCTCAAGGATAGTGCCGAAGACCGAAACGCCGAAAGCGCCGGCGATGTTGCGGGCCAGCGCCAGGACGGCCGAGGCCTCGCCTATTTCATCCTTCGGCACGACGCTCGCAATGACGTTCGTGCGTTGCGCCATTCCGAAACCGAGCCCGAAAGCCATGACCATGAGCGGAATGATGATATTGATGGCCGTCGAGCGCGGATCGAGATAAGAGAAGAGATACATCCCAAGGGCCGCGACGGTCGTCGAAGCCATGATGATATAACGCGGCTGGACCTTACCCGTAAAACTGCCACCCAGAGGCGAAGCGATGACGAGCGCGGCGGCCATTGGAATGAAAAGGTAGCCGGTCTGAGTAGCATCATAGCCGAGGAAGGTCTGAGCGAAGATAGGGATAAGAAAGACGCTTCCGATCATCCCCATGAAAACGATGAAGTTGTTCGCCAATGTGTTGACGAAAGCGCTGATGCGGAAGAACTTGAAATCCACGATAGGCTCCGGTTCCCGGTGTTCAATGTAGACGAAGAGCATAGTGAAAACGACAGTGGCAAGATAGGACCATAAACTTTTCGCCGACATCCAGCCCCAGCTCTGACCTTGGTCGAGCACGAGCGTGAGAAAGAATAAGGCGGCGCCTAAAGTAATAGAACCCCACCAATCGAACCGCGCTTCCCGCTTCTCCCCCACCGATTCGTGGATATATTTTACGGCCAAAAAAAGCCCGATGAGGCCGAGCGGAATATTGATAAGAAAAACGGAGCGCCAGTTAAAATTGTCAATGAGCGGACCGCCGATGAGCGGACCGAAGACCGAGGCGGCAGCGAAGGCGGACGACCAGATGCCGAGCGCCTGAGCGCGCTCTTTCATGTTATGGAAGGTCACCGCAATGATGGCCATAGCGGTCGGATAATCGGCGGAAACGGCGAAGCCCTGGATGATGCGAAAGATTATCATCGAGGTCAAGTTCCAGGCCAGACCGCAAAGCGCCGAGGCGATGATGAAACCGATGAAGCCGATGATATAAATGCGTTTCCGGCCCGCCGTATCCCCGAGCTTGCCCCAAACCGGCACGAAAACGGCGTTCGCCAGGATATAAGCCGTGGCTATCCAACCGGCATCCGTGACCGTGATGGCAAAGTCGTTGATTATCTTCGGAAGCGCCAAATTGACGACCGTCTGGTCCAGGCGCCCCAAAAAGGTCCCGAAAATGACCGTGCCGAGGACCCACCACTTCATTGGATCGTCCCCGTTACGAACGACGTTTTCTTCAGCCATAGACGCTCAGAAATTTACCGCCGGAACTACTTATAGATCCAGATCCGAGCGGACATGCCGTTCTTCAGTTCTGGATATTGTTCAGTGTCGAAGCGCACTTTGATGTCGAATTCATTGACCGGACGCTCATTGGAGATATTGAAAACCACGTCGTCTTGCCGCGAGCTCGGCGCGACCTCATCAACGGTGCCGTAATAGCTTTTCGAGCCAAAAGTATCGACGGTGAAAACGGCCATCTGGCCGACCCGGACCGAAGCCAGCCCCTTATCCTCTTCGAGATGGCCGACGACGCGCAGGGCGGTCGGGTCGACCATCGTCACGACGGGTGTGCCCGGCGCGAACATTTTGCCGATATCGTCATGAACGGTGACAACAATGCCGGCGAGCTTCGATTTGATAAGTTCATCACCGACGCGCGCAACCGGTGTGTTCTGAGCGATCTCGTCGCCTTCGCGAACAAAGACCTCCTGGAGCGTTCCGCCGGTCGCCGGCGCCAGGTCAATGAGCGGCGCCGAGATCTCGGCGCGGTCGATGGCAACGCGCTGGACGGACATCTGCCACCATAAGAAACCGCCGACACCGGCGATGAGAAGTAGGCCGAAAACAACGGCACCGATCAAGGCGCGCCGGCCGCCCTTCCGGATGAGCTCTTCTTCTTTCTTCACTTCTTGAAGAATGACACGCTCCTCCCGAAGGATCTCTTTCTCCTGCTGTAATATCTCTTTCTGGTCGTTATCCATGATGATCCTTTTATAGTTTCAATATACGTTCTCCGGCAGAAAGGCCCGTCAGAACCTCGACCAAGCCGTGCGCGTCTTCCAGACCGAGCGTCACTTGGCGCTCGACGGGCGCACCGTTATCTCCCGCCACCAGAACGAATTTATTGTCGCCGCGCGTAATGACCGATTGACGCGGGATGCCAACGACGTCCTCGTGGGTCGCCGTGATGATATGAATGTTCGCCGTCATGCCGGACTTGATACGGGTATCTTCTTTATCGAGTTCTAACGTGACCTTGTAAGTGGCGACACCTTTAACCATCGTTTGAGCAGCGTCCACGGTCACAACGTGCGCCGAGAAGATAGGATCGTCACCTAAAGCATCGAGTGTCACATTGGCGGAAAGTCCCGGCGTTATCTTCGCGACGTCGGATTCTGAAACAAAAGCTTCAAGCTGGAAATTCTTGGCGCTGATGACAGAAATAAGCGGCGCGTTCGGGTTCGCGCTCTCGCCCACTTTCGCATCGACATTCGTAACAACACCGTCGAACGGGGCCGTGATCCGCGTCTTGTTTATCTCCGCTTCAGCGGCAGCTTGATCAGCCTGAGCAGCCTCCAAGCTGGCGGCGGCGGCGGCGATGGTCTGCGGCGTGGCGCCGGCTTCGTCGAGCGTCAGTTTGTCTTGTGCCAAATTCACGTTCGCGGCCGCGCCGACCGCCCCGCTTTGAGCGCCCACTAAAGCAGCTTCCGTTTGATTGATCTCTGTTCGCGCGACGCTCACAACTGTTTGATAACCGGCGAGTGTCGCTTGGGTGGTCTGGGAGCTTGAAATGACATTGTTATTCAAAGCATAGGCCAGTTGGTTCAGAAAGGTCTGAACGGTGTCCAGGTTCGTCTTGGCCAAAGCGGCCGAGGCCGTCGGGTCAGCGTCCGGCGCGTTCAAGGCATTGTTCCACGCAACAAGCAACGCCTCTATTTTGACCCGTCCATTTTCGATATTTATCTTCAGTTGCGAGTCGTTTATTTGGAAAGCCAGATGCGCGTTCGTCTGGCGAGGGGTCGTGAACATGGCGTCGGCCTGGTTCCGGACAGCATCATCGGCGCTCGTGTAAGCCGCCCTGGCGGCTGTCAGCAAGCCGACATTGGCCTGATCGGCGGCCGCCTGAGCGCTCGCGAGAGCCGTCTGATCAATTTGAAGAACTTCCGAGCGAGTGCCGTTCTTGAGTTCCGTCAGCCTATTTTGAGCCTGAGAAACGTTCGCGACCGCTTTCTTCAAGGTCGCCAAAAGATCATCGTTCACGAGCGATGCTAAAAGCTGGCCCTGCTTCACCGTGTCGCCTTCCGAAACAGCCACGCGGCCGATCTTGCCGGACCGGAGGAAAGCCAGCGCTACTTCTTCGGCGGCCTTAACGTTCCCGGAAACGTCCACCTCTTCGACAATGGTCTTGTTGGTAACGTCGGTCCAAGTATAGTTGCCGCTCTTGGGCTGGCTGGTCAAGATATACCAATAACCGCCGCTGCCCAAAGCAAGCGCGGCAATCACGGATAGCGAAATAATGAAGCGGTGATTAGTGAAAAGCCTTTTCATATCGGCTCTTGAGATTACCTTCCCGCCACAACAATGTCAAACTAACCGCTTGAGAATCGGCGACTCAGGATACAGCTTCTGGACGACGCGTACTTATTGTCCGTTCAAGGCCGCACGCGTAGATGGACCGACGTATCCGGCCGGGGAAATATTGTGCGCTCTCTGGTAGGCCCTCACGGCCGCCTCCGTCGCGGGACCGAAGTAACCGGTAGCCGAGGCGGTAAAGTAACCCTCTTCGGCCAAACGCTGCTGGAGCGCGGTGACTTCCGCTCCTTCCGAACCGATCGTCAAGAAGCCCGTGAATCGATACGCGCCGGCGCTGACGGTCGAGCCGCTGTTCCCGGAAGTCGTTACTCCCGCCTGGGCGGCAAGTTGCGTGAGCTGGGTTTGGATCGATTGGATCTGAGAAAGAATCTGAACAAGCTGTGTTTGGAGCGCCTGGATCTGGGCGGCGATATTTCCGGAATTAACGGTTGTCCCGGAACCGGATACCGTTACATACAATGTGCTGCAACCGCCGGTCCCGGAACATATCGATATCGAGTCCGATCCGGCGGCGGCGCCGTACAGCGTTATTGAACTACCGGAAACGCTTGCTTGGGCTATGCCGGGATAAGGATTGGAAGAAATATAGAAGTTCGAGCCGTTGGAGGCGGTCACGTAGGTCGTTTGACCAACAACAAGGGTTGGGCTTGAAGGACTGAAGATGACCGCACTGCTTCCTGTGCTGCCCACCGAAATATAGAGAGCGTTACAGCTTCCGGTCGCCGGACAGATGGTTATGGTGTCTGACCCGGATGCGATGCCGGTGATGGTCAGCGTACTGCCGGTCAAAGAGGCCTGGGCAACGTTAGAATTTCCGTTCGAAGAGATATAGTAGCTCGTCGAACCGGAAAGAGTCACGTAGGTCATCTGGCCGACGCTCACGGTCGGATTCGAAGGACTGAAGATGACACTTTGACCGCTCGAACTGCCGACGGTCGCGTAAACGTAGCCGCAAACGCCGACCGAATCACAAATATTGATGGTCGCGCTCCCCGACGCTGCCAAGCCATAGAGCGTCAGCGTGCCGCCAGATAAACTGGTAGAAACTGCGCCGGTGTTGGAGTTCATCGTCACGTTGTACGTTCCGTTCCCGCCGTAAATAAGAACTGCTTGGCTGTTCCCGCTCGTGAGCGAGACATTGGTCTGGCTGAAGGTCAATTGAGAAGCGCTTAGGGTTTGAACGGTAACGGTAAGCGTCGTGCAGTTAGAAGCCGTGTTGACAAGACAGATAGAAGCCGAAGTTGTACCGAGCTGATTGCCCGTCACGGTCACCTGAGTCCCGTTCGTCATGACCGAAGCGACGGAGGGAGACGAATTAGAGCCAAGATAGACAGCGCCGTTCTGGGAAGTGACGATGACGGTTTGGCCCTGACCGACGGTCACGTTCGTCTGGCTCAAGCTTGGCACCCCACCACCGCTGCTGCTCGAATAAGGCCACATTTGCGAAGGCGATTGCTGGCCGTTAACGACAACATAGACCATCGTCCCGGCGGAGATGCCGTAAGCGGACGAGGTGATAGTATTGGAAAAAGCTCCACCGCCGTTCGTCGTCCCAATGGGCGCGGACTGGGCGCCACCATTGTAATAAAGCGTGACGGTCGAATTCGAATCACCGACCACGCTTACTTGGACCGAATCACCGCCGACGTTCACGAGTGACAAGGTCGGCGTCGCTGCGTAAACACTGGTCGCCATGAGAACACCGCCTACAACTAACACCCCCGCCATTTTTATAGACTTGGTCATACTCATATTACAGCGCGCCTTCGCTTATTGGTGCAAGACCCGATTTATCAACATTTCCCGCGCCCAAAAGACTGCCCTATAATGAAGATGTTAATAAATGCCAACCACATGACAGAAATAAATATCCAATATCTCGGACATGCGGGTGTTCTTATTCAGGGTTCAAAAACGGTCGTCATCGATCCCTTCTTCAAAGACAATCCTAAAGCCGCATTGCCGCTAGAAAAGATACCCCACGTCGATTTCGTCCTTGTCACGCATGACCACTTCGACCACTTCGGCCAAGCTGTCGAGTTGGCGACTCGGGATAAGGCCACGCTCGTCGCTATTCACGAGGTCTCGCAGAAACCGGCCGTTCTCGACGCCAAGATAAAAGCGGTCGGCATGAATATCGGCGGGACGTACCGTCAAGACGGCCTCGCTATCAGTATGACGGACGCACGCCACAGTGCAGCTGTCGGAAATCCGGCCGGTTTTGTCATAGAGATGGACGGCCGACGCTTTTACCACGCCGGCGATACTTCGTTCTTCTCGGATATGGCGTTAATCCCAAAACTCTTCGGCGCGCTCGACGTTGCCTTTCTGCCGATCGGCGGACATTACACGATGGGCCCCGAGCAAGCAGGTCTCGCCGTCAAATCGCTCATGCCGAACCTCACTATCCCTATCCACTACAACACCTGGCCGCCCATCACCGTCGATCCGAAAATTTTCGTAGAAGCATGCGCGCCTCAGACGGTGAAGCTCCTGGCTCCCGGAGAAACTTTGACGCTCTAGTTCATGGATAACAATCCGGCAGAATTGGAAAATATCTACCGGATAGTTTTTGAGCACGCGCCGGTCGGTATTTACACTTTGAACACCGAAGGCGTAATTGAGTCGTTCAATCCCAAAATGGTGGAAATGGCCGGCGCGAAAAACGCGTCCGAAGTTTTAGGGATGAACGCTCTGGAAATGCCCTCTTACAAAGAAGTGGGCCTGGATGAGATGTTCCGAAAAGGCCTGGCCGGCGAGACGTTCGATACGGAGACGCGGTACATTTCTCAAACAGGCAAGAAAGAGACTTGGCGCCATTACCGCGGCGTGCCCATCAAGCTTCCGGAAGGGAAGGTGGGGCGCCTGCTTCTGCTTGTGGAAGACATCACGGAGCGTAAAAAGTTGGAGCAGCAACTTTCAGAGTACGCGAAAAAGCTCGAAGCGGAAGTCCAAGAGAGAACGAAAAAACTTGAGAACCTGAAAGAGGAATATCGTACGGTCCTCGATGGCTCACTTGTCGGCATTACCGTTCTTCAGGAAGGCGTTTTCAAATACGTCAATAAAAAGTTCGCTGATATATTCGGCTATTCCTCTCCGACCGACATCATCGGCCGTCCTTGGCAATGCGTTGTCGTTCCGGAAGACATTGAAAAAGTCCGAGATGGCGGCATCGAGGACCGCATGCAAGGAAAAGGCGCGCCCAAGAATTATACTTACCGCGGCCTCAGAAAAGACGGCGGGATAATCGACATAGAGGTCAGCTCCAACCCGGCTTTGTTCGAAGGAAAACCTGCCGCCATTGCTTCTCAGGAAGACATCACGAAGCGCAAGAATATGGAAGAGCAGATAGAACAGCACCTTGAAGAACTGGAGCGTTTCCAGCAGATAACAATGAATCGCGAATTGAAGATGATCGAGCTCAAAAAACGGATAGAAACGCTCGAGAGCCAAATTGGTAACGTACCGGCCGGAACCACGCCGACGACGCCTCCAATCGATCGCCCTCCATCAATTCAATAATAAAAGCCCCCTCACAGGGCTTTTATTATTTCTCTTGCGCGCACCTTCTCCCGCTTACTGCTTCGGCGTTGTGGACGAAGAGACAGGCCCGGGCGCGGTCTGGGGCGGCATCTGTGTTGGCCACTGCGGCCGCATCATGCCCCCGCCATAACCATTTCCGTAACCATACGACGACGGGTTCTGGAACATAATGACGCGCTGGCCGCTATAGCTCCCACGGCCACCGTGCCGGAAACCACCTCTCAATTCACCGAACTTTACGCCCAGTGAAAAGGTCAGAGCAAGAAGAACAACGAGAAGAATGAGCTTTATGATCCAACGCCCGTGCTTATGGGCATGCCACATATGGCCGCACTGGCACATAGGGCAGGAGCATTCGCCCGTCTTCTGGTCCATTGCCGTACCCTCTTTTGTATTTTCCATAGGATTTATCACGAAAAATGACGACCTTTTGGTCTTCCCTAGCTATTACAAGCCCGCCCGCTGTTTTGGTGCACGGACATTCCTCTCATTAGCACATCGGCCATCAGCCGAACCCTGATCTCTTTCCTAGATCTGGATCTTCGAGAACAAGTAGCTCCCGATGCCGAGAAGAACGACCATGACTCCGGCTAGAACGGTCAGGTCGAGCGGCAGACCGAAGTGCGAGGCGCCGGGACCGAGGAGCGCACCGCGAAGCGCGTCGATGCCGTACGAAAGCGGGTCGAGGCGCGCCACGACATCAATAGCTTTCGGCAGGCCAGCGAGCGGGAAAAGCGCGCCAGAAAGAAAGAAGAGCGGCATAACAAGAAAGTTCATGATGAGCTGAAAGCCTTGCATATCGTCCAGGACCGAGGCGATAGCGGTACCAAGGGCCGTGAAGACCGTGGCGATCATGAGCATTACGAGAAGCGCGACCGGCACCATGAACCAATCCGTCATTGGTCGAAATCCGACAATGGTCGATAGGATAAGCACAATGAGACCCTGCATCGTCGCCACGGTCGCGCCGCCGAGCGTCCGGCCGATCATTATTTCGATGCGCGAGACCGGCGCAACCAGCGTCTCTTTTAGGAAACCGAACTGCTTGTCCCAAATGACCTCAATACCGGAAAAGACGGCCGTGAAAAGGATGCCCATCCCGATGATGCCCGGCGCGAGGAACTCGAGATAGTTGCCGCCGCCGGCTTTTTGATAGATCGGACCGAAGCCGAAACCGAGCGCAACGAGGAATAAGAGCGGCTGACCGAGCGAACCGACCATGCGGGCGCGCGAACGAAAATAGCGCTTGAGTTGACGCAGCCAGAGAATACCGATGACTCGAAGTTTATTCATGTTTTAACGGCGCCACATCCGATGGCGCATGCGCATGTGATCGGCGCCCGAGGCTTCTTCCTGACGAATAGTATTGCCGGTGAGCTTCAAAAAAGCGTCCTCCAGATTGTTCGTCTGCGTATTCGTCTTGAGCTCCGCCGGCGTCCCCCGCTCCACGATCCGGCCGTGATCGATGATCGCCACACGGTTCGCCACCCGGTCGGCTTCGTCCATATAATGCGTCGTGAAAAAAATGGTCATCCCTTCTTG
>DATJQA010000077.1:0-3104 GCA_035506115.1 Minisyncoccota bacterium
CGGAACGCATTTGCCCGGCGTAGCAAGCCTGAACGTGGACAGTGTGAACGGCGTCAAGCTGGAAAGCGTTGTTCCGCCAGCTGCCCCGCCGGCCGCGCCCGCTCCGGCACCGGCTGATCCGACCCCGGCGCCGGCTCCGGCGGCACCGACAAGCACGCCTCCGGTTGACGCGGCGAGCAGCACCCCGACGAGCACGGCAACGTCGTCTCCGCCTTCCGGCCTGCCGTAACTTTCGCCTTTCCTTTGTCGAACAAATAACCTCCGCTTAAGCGGAGGTTATCTTATCGTAGTATTGGCCGAGTCCGAGGATGTCCGCTTCCCGGAAATGTTGACCGATCAACTGAAAACCGACCGGCAGGCCTTTTTTCGGCCGGACCGGGATGGAGATCCCCGGCAGACCCGCCAGGTTCACGGGAATGGTAAAGATATCGGAAAGGTACATCGCGAGGGGATCGTCCGTTTTCTCGCCGATCTTGAAGGCGGGCGTTGGCGTGACGGGCGTAAGGACGACATCCACGTTCCGGAAGGCGAGGTCGAAGTCCTGCTTTATGAGCGTCCGGACGCGTTGAGCTTTTTCGTAATAGGCGTCGTAATAACCGGAGGAAAGTACGAAAGTTCCCAGGATGACGCGCCGTTTCGTTTCCGGGCCGTAGCCCAAGCCCTTTTGTTTTAGGTAGGCGTGCAAGAGAGCGCTCCGGTCCGCGCTCTTTTCCGTATCGTCGATGCCGGGCAAGCGGGCGTAGCGGATGCCGTCAAAGCGGGCGAGATTAGAAGAAACCTCGGCCGGCATGATGATGTAGTAGCACGAGAGCGCGTACTTCGTGTGCGGCAGAGAGATCTTTTTGAATTTGACGCCGAGCGATTCGAGCTGCTTTACGGCTTGTTCTACAGCGCCGGCCACTTCTGGGTCGAGGCCGTCGATGAAATATTCTTCCGGTAAGCCGACCGTGAGCTTTTTCACGTTCTCAAGTTTCGGACGAAGCAGGTCAGTGCCGTATATTTGATCAACGCTTGTTGCGTCGAGCGGGTCGATGCCGCGGATGACGTCGAAGACGATGGCCGCATCCTCGACCGTCTTCGCGAACGGGCCGACCTGGTCGAGCGAAGAGGCCATGGCGATGATGCCGGAGCGCGAGACCGTTCCGTAGGTCGGTTTCATTCCGACGACGCCGCAAAGGGCGGCCGGTTGGCGGATGGAGCCGCCGGTGTCGGAGCCGAGCGCGGCGACAGCCATGTTGGCCGCCACGGCCGCGGCCGAGCCGCCGGAAGAACCGCCGGCAACACGCGTTGGGTCGTGCGGGTTCTTCGTTACTTGAAAGGCGGAGTTCTCCGTTGAAGAGCCCATCGCGAATTCGTCGAGGTTCGTTTTGCCCAAGATGACCGCGCCGGCCGCCTTAAGTTTCGCGATGACGGTCGCGTCGTAAGCCGAGACGTAATGTTCAAGGATGCGCGAGGCCGCCGTGGCCGGTCCGCCCACGACAAGCATGTTGTCTTTGACGGCCATCGGAACGCCGGCCAGCGGTCCGAGCGCTTCGCCCTTGGCGAGCGCCAGGTCCGTCGCCTCCGCTTCCCGAGCCGCTTCTGTCTCGCGCAGGCTCAGGTAGGCGCCGATCTCCGGGTCTTTGTCCTTGATGTATTCAAAAAAGGCCTGAGCTATTTCCAGCGCGGAGAATTTTTTTGCGCGCAGACCGTCTCTTATCTTGCCGATGGTGAGGTCGTGAAGCGGGGTCATAGCGCTATTCGAAAACGGGCGGGATCCTGAGGTAGCCATCCTTCTCTTCTGGGAAGGCTTCGATGCCGGCTCCGCGATTTGTGTTCTCGCGCTCTGTATCTTCGCGGAAAGCGTTTCGAAGAAATGTGCCGCCGGCCATCGGTTTCACGTTCGAAGTGTCGAGTGTTTTAAGTTCTTCAAAATAGGCGAGGATGTTCGTTAGGTCCTTTAAAAGCTTCGCTTCTTCGGCCGGCGCAAGCTCTAAACGGGCCAACTCAGCCAAATGCTCCAGGGCCGCTTTATCGATGGGGGAGGACATAATAAATGGAATTGTAGCGGCAAGCGTCGGGCGGCGCAAACCGAACACATTAATGGGCAAAGGGTCGATTTACCGGAGGGCGCGCACTAATCTTTGGAACTGGTCGCCCCGGTCGGCGTAGTTCTGGAACATATCGAAGCTCGCGGCGCCGGGAGAGAAGATGATGTTCGTCGAGGCCTTGGCGCTCTTTGCGGCGTGGACGGCGAAGTCGAGGGCGGACTTGAGCGTTGGAGCCATCTCGATGATGACGCAGGCCTTCTCAAGTGCCTTCTTTATCTTATAGCGGTTTTCGCCGAAGAGGACGACGAGTGTCGAATTGTTCTGGCAAATGGCCGGCGAAAGGGCTTCGGCGAGCGGCGCGTAGTCCAGATTCTTGTCCTGGCCGCCGGCCAAGAGGATATTGTTCGCGCCCGGGAAAGAACGGATGGCGGCCGCGCTCGTATGTGGGTTCGTCGAGGCCGAATCGTCCCAGAAGGAGATAGCCGCGTTCTTCACGCCCGGCGCCTTGAGAGATAAGCGCCGCACTAGCTGGAGACGATGGTCGAGGCCGGTGAACTTCTTGGCGGTGGCTAGAACGGTCTTTTCGGGCACGCCGAGCGCCTGGGCGACGGTCGTGGCCATGATGGCGTTCCGATAATTATGCTCGCCGCGCACCGCGAGGTCCTCGGGTCGAAAGAGTTCGAAACCGACCGTTCGGACAGGGATTTTCTTTCCGTGCCCGCCTTGCGATACCTGGACGCTCTTCGGATTTTCTTCGAAATAGAAAACTTTATCGCCGGGCTTTTGATGGTTCGCGATCTGCGCCTTGGCTTCGAAATATTCCTTGAGGTCTCGGTGGGCGTCCTGATGGTCCGGGAAGACGTCGAGCACAACGGCGATGTGCGATGAGCGTTGCAGGTCCTGGAGTTGGAAACTCGAAAGTTCCAAAATGACCCAAGAATCCTTTTTTATCTTCGGCAGAATATCGAGAGCGGGCTTGCCGATGTTGCCGGCGAGCTGGACCGGCCATTTGGCCGCCTTGAGTATTTCGTAAAGAAGCGTGGAGGTCGTGCCTTTACCCTTCGTACCAGTGAT
>DATJQA010000078.1:0-5641 GCA_035506115.1 Minisyncoccota bacterium
CGTCGCGCGTGAGGCGCAGAGCGTAGGTCTTCGGGAAGAGATCGCTCACAAGGAGGCCGGAATCAAAGATACTGAAAGGTCGGTCGAGGCGTTTATCGTTCAAGTAAACAGTGGTGTCGGCCGGCCAGCTGCGGACGTAGATGCCGCCGACCTTTTGGATGGCCCGGGCCGTCCAGTCGAACCGCCAGCCTTGGGCATAAAAAACAGCGGTCGTCCCAAGGAGCAGAAAAGCCAGAATAAGCGAATAAAAAAAGATGCGGCGGGTGCGGAGGGTCATGGGTGGGGATAAGAGGCGTTCTCCAGGGGTGGTATAATTAAGGCAGATCCCGTTTAAGATTTCGGATCAAATAATTATTTTAGGGAGGACCATATGATTCTAGCCCGTGGGCTGGGACTGCGTCCACCCACCTGGTTTAACTCCGGGATAAATCTTACGGGATCAACAAAGGACGTCTCCAGCGCGGGGCGTTTTTTGTTTTTTGATGGTTTCTCTTTTGTCGGGCTGCCGGGAATCGAACCCGGTCTACATGCACCCCATGCATGCGTACTACCGGTATACTACAGCCCGTTTCGGCCCAATCAATATACACCGTCGCGCCAGTGCTGTAAAACAAAAAACCCGCGCTATGCGGGTTTTTTTGTGGTCGAGACCTTTCGAGTTCTTGGGGTCTTGGTCTGGGTCCGGATGCAGTTCGCACAGGCCAAAACGCGCCGTCCGTTCACTTTCGTGAACTGGAGGTTGGGATATTTCCTCGAATAATTGACGGGATTGTGGTGGCCGCGCAGCAACTTTCGGTGGCCGCGAATGACCGAACCCTTACCGCAGATCTCGCACTGGCGCATGATAGTTGATAGAAAGCAGGTCTTCGGGACGCGTTATAGAATAGCAGAAGGCCGTTGGTTTAGCAAGTCCGAAAACAAAACCCCCGCCGACGGCGGGGGAGTTCGTTCTTATTCCAGCCTTACCCTCAACTTGCGTTCTTTCTTGCGGTTCAGTTTCGGCATGCGGACCGTCAGGATGCCGTTCTTGAAGTTCACCGTGGCGCTGTCCGGGTCGACTTCCTGCGGGAGGATGACCGAGCGGGAGAATCGGCCCCAGTAGCATTCCTGGTAGAAGTAATCCTCATCGCTCACGCGGCTCTCGCGGTGGCGCTGGCCGCGAATGGTGATGGAATCGTTCGTGACGTTGATGTCGATGTCCTCCGGTCGGACGCCCGCAATAGCGGACTCGATGACGATATCGTTCGGCGTTTGATAGACGTCGATGGTGAGCTGGCCCTCAGGCTCGTTCGAAAGTTCTTCTTCCATCGGTTGGGGTTGCGGTTGTTCATGTCGCACCGAAAGCGTCCGAGCGCGCACCGGGGCCGCGTTCGCTTTCGCGAGTTCGACGGTGTAACTGGGCGGTTCGGGCGCTCGGCTCGGGGTCGACTGCTCTTCGTAGTTCGCCAGGTCCTCAAAAAATTTTTCTTCGACGTCGCGCATGATAGTGTTAATTGTTTTTTGGTTTATGTATTATATCATAACTTCTTCTCGCGGAAACTTTCAAAGTCGTTCAGAACGAAGAAACCGACGATGATCACAAAAGCCAGCGCGTAGCTCAAGTTGTCGTTCTTGATTATAAGGTAGTTGAAAAACGCGTGCAAGACGGTCCCGGCGACCAATCCGCCCAATAAAATCCTGGTTCGGTTGAACTCTCGGATGGACCAGGCCCAGTAGTAGCCGACAATGGCCGAAGAAAGCGTGTGAAGGAGGGTGGCGCCGACGAACCGGAGCGAGGCGGTTTGGAGGCCAATGATGAGGGCGCTTTGCGTCGTGACCGGCAGAGCGCGGGTGACCGTATCATAGATGGCGCCGAAATTTTCCAGCGTCGCGAAGCCGAGCGCGGCGATGACCATGTAGATCATCGCATCTATCGGCTCGGTGAAGGCCGGGTTATCGTGAACGGCCAAGTAGGCCGCTCCGAATTTTGCGATCTCTTCGGTAGCGGCGAGAATGAGAAGGGCGATTATAGAGATAGCGGCGTCGTGTTCGCCGAAGAGGAGCGGTTGAAGGCCATAGTACTGGACGCCGAAAGCGACGAGGGCAGCGGCGATGCCCAGGAGAAACGTGAAAAGGACAAGGCGCTTCGGTTCTTCGTGGTCCTCTTCCTGAAGGAAAAAGAAAAGCCAGGCGAAGCCTGGGAGGAGAGCGATGCCGAGAACGATGAGTTCCACCATGAGGAGGTACTCTTATTCTATCACTTCGGCCACGCTTTGGTCATTAATATTTCTTTCGGTTCGAACTTCTCGTAAATGGCTTCGGTCACGAACGGCATGAAAGGGTGGAGCAGTGTCAGGCACTCAAGAAGGATGGTCTCGAGCGTCCGATAGGCGGCCGCTTGATCGGCGGCATCCGTGCTCTGAAGGCGCGCCTTCGACGATTCGATGACTTTGTCCGCGAAGGCGTGCCAGAGATAGTGATAGAGCGTTTCGGCAGCGCGGTTGAAATCATAGGCGTCGAGGTACTTCGTTGATTTCTTCCGGATACCGGCGAGAGTCGCTAGATGCTTCTTGTCCGCCGCCGTGAGGCGTACGGTCTTCGGCATTTTGGCCGGCCGGCTCATCAGAACGAAACGAGCGATGTTCCAGATCTTCGTGGCAAAATTCCGGTAGCCGCGGATCTTGTCCTCGGAGACGACGATATCGTTCCCGGCCGTGTTCCCGACAACAAGAGCCATTCGTAAGGCGTCCGTACCGTAGGTTTCGGCAACACCCAAGGGGTCGATGACGTTGCCCTTCGATTTGGACATCTTCTGGCGGTCCTTGTCCCGGACAAGGCCATGGAGGTAGACGTGCCGGAAGGGGACCTCGCCGGTCCGGTAAATGCCCAGCATCAGCATCCTGGCGACCCAGAAGAAGAGAATATCGTAGGCCGTTTCCATGACATCCGTCGGATAATAGTCCTTATAATCCTTGGCCTTCGGATAGCCAAGAGCGGCGTAGGGCCACTGGCCGGAGGAAAACCAGGTGTCAAAGACGTCCTGGTCCTGCTCGAAGATGTCGCCGCCGCAGGCGCAGGGTTTATCGGGGATGTCGAGCTCAAAAGGTTGGCCGTTCGGAATGAGGGCCCGGGCAAGAGCTTCTGATGGCTCAAGATTGCGCAGGTGTTTGAAAAGAACGCGCATCGAGCCGCCGTGGCTCACGATAACGACATTCTTGTGACCGTGCTCTATCTTCAGTTTCTTGAAAGCTCGGGCCACGCGCGTTTCGAGCTCGCGGTAGCTTTCGTTCCCGGCGCCCTTGTATTCATAGTCGGTCCAGAAGCTGGGATGAGCTTTAGCAACTTCGTCGTGATGGACGCCTTCCATGGCACCCATATGCCGCTCCATCAAGTCCTCCTCGTAGATGATAGGTGCGCCGGTGGCTTTGGCTATTATCTCCGCCGTTTGCTTCGCACGGACGAGGTGGGAGCTTACGATGAGGCCGATGTTCTGATCTTTGAGATCAGCGGCTGTCTGGCGGGCTTGGGCGAGCCCCGTCTCGTTGAGGGGCGCGTCGATGCCGCCGCCGGAACTTCGGTGCTCCTTATTGATATCCGTTTCGCCGTGACGAACAAGGAACCATTTGGCTTTCATTCGGGGATTTATTTTGGTGGCGCCGCAGGCGAGACAGTACCAAGCGGGGATACGGATGCCCCAAACGATCTGGCGCGAGATGTTCCAGTCGCGGATGTTCGTGAGCCAGTGGTTCATCACCTTGCGAGACCGGTCCGGATGGAAAACGACCTGTTTCTTGGCGATGGCGGCGAGCGTCTTCTTGGCGAGCGGTTCGGTCTTCACGAACCACTGCGGACGAGGGAGTGGTTCGAGCGTCGTTCCGCATTTGTAGCACGTTGCGACCTGGTGAACGTAGCTCGGATCCACTTTTTCCAGGATGCCTTTGGCTTGCATCGCTTCGGCGACCTTAACGCGCGCTTCCGCGACCTTGAGGCCTTTGAACTCGCCGACGTCGCCGGTCAGGCGGCCGTTCTCGTCGATGATTATCTTCGGTCCGGCGATCTCGCCTTTGTGGCGCTGCCAGATCTCGAAATCCGTCGCGTCGTGAGCGGGCGTTACCTTGACGACGCCGGTGCCGAACTTCGGATCGACGGCGTCATCGGCAATGATGCGGAATTTCAGAGGCCCAAGGATGCCGACCGCCTCGATCTCTTTGCCGATGTATTTTGTGTAGCGTTTGTCCTTCGGGTTCACCGCCAGAGCCGTGTCGCCGAACTTCGTTTCCGGCCGGACGGTGGCGAGCGTGAGGGGGCCGTACTTCATATAGTAGAGCGGGTCGGTTTGCTCGACATATTTGACCTCGAGGTCAGAGAGGGCGGTCTTGTGCTTTGGGCACCAGTTCACGACCTTCAGATCGCGGTAAAGAAGGCCGTCCTTGTAAAGCTGTTCGAAGGTTGCGTAAACGGTCTGAACGATGTCCTTGTCGAGCGTGAACTTCTCGCGCGACCAGTCACAGGAGGCGCCGAGCTTGCGAAGCTGGCTTTCCATGAAGCTCTTGTTCGACTGAGTGAATTCCCAGATCTCCCGATAGAGCTGCTCGCGCGGTATCTCCCAGCGCTTGCGACCTTCTTTGTCGAGCTTCTTATCGTAGACGACCTGGGTTTCGAAGCCGGCATGGTCCGCGCCGGGTAACCACAGAGCACGGCGACCGCGCATCCGGTTGTAGCGGATCATTATATCCTCGAGGGTCACGAAGACCGCGTGTCCGACGTGAAGCGAGCCGTTCGCGTTCGGCGGCGGCATGATGATGGTATAGGGCTTCCGCCGCTTTGCGTTCGGCAGCCTATCGGGGTCGAAGGCGCCGGACCCCTCCCATTTCTTGTAGACGGCAGGTTCGGCGGCCAGGTGGTCGTAGCGGGACTCCATCGGTTCGGTCATATGGGTCATTCTAGCCGGTTTCCCGCATTTTTTCTAGCTGGAACACAGGTGTGTTTTCAATGCGGTACAATTACCTTATGCGCCTCTCAAGTTACCGGAACATTGATATCGTTTTTCTAGCTTTTGGCTTCGCTGTCATCGGCGCGATGATCTACTTCGCTCTTTTTATAAGCGCCGCCCTGAAAGTTCGACCTCAGGTCCAGGAGCCATCCGTGAACGAGCCCGCGGCGACCTACCGCTTTAATACGCTGCCGCCGGCGCTCGATACGGACGTGAACGGCCGGCCGATGGGGGAGAACTAGCGGATGCTATGAATCCGAATCCATTTAATTTCAAATTAGCAAAGTGGGGCATTCTTACAGGCGTCATTAATATGAACGTCATTGGGCTTATGTTCAGATTTCCTACGGAGTCCATTTTTGATTGGGGGCACACTCTTATTGCTTTTCTGCCAGGCATCATTTTAGGAGTTACATTGTTATGTGCTGGCTTGCCGATCGACCGGAGGACGAAAATTTCTTTTAACAGAAAACTCGGATTTGTCGCTTTTGCCAGTGCGAGTTTCAACATCGCCTTTCATACAGGGTGGGCGATCATGGGCGCAAAAGTATTCAGCGAAGAATTGCACGGTGATATCCATGGCTACCTGCCGACCTTTTTTGGGATAACCTTCGGAATGGCCATGGCTGGATTGATCGGAGCGATCGTTCTGTTAATAGGATTTCACTT
>DATJQA010000079.1:0-2554 GCA_035506115.1 Minisyncoccota bacterium
CTCATCCGTGTAGCCGGTCTTGCCGCCGACGAAACCGGCCTGGCCGGCGAAGAAATCGATGTTCTGGAGGGTCTGGCGCTTCCCCGTCACGGTGTTCCGGATGGAAACCTTCGGCTTTCGAGTAGCATCGAAGATCTGCGGATAGCTGGTGTAGATCTTCAGAGCAAGCTGCTTCAATTCCTGAGCGGTCGATTGATTAGCCGCCGAAAGACCCGTCGGGTCGGAAACGTGCGTGTCCTGGAGGCCCCACTGGGCCACCAGACCATTTATGTCATTGATGAAATTGTCCCGCCCGAAAGCGTTCGCGATGGCTTCCGCCGCTTCGTTCGATGAGACCGTCAGCATAGCGGCGAAAAGGTCACTGAACGAGTAAGCATCCCCCACCGTGAGACGCTTCATGACAGTTTCGTCCGCCGGCACGAAATCGGCTTCCGTGAGCGTGATAGTGCCGGTCGGCGCCGGCAAGGTGAGCGCGGTCGCGGCCGTGAGAAGCTTCGTAATAGAGGCGATCGGCCAGCGCTTATCGGCGTTCAAGGTGTAATACGTCTCCCCCGTCGTGAGGTCGGCGACCAGAGCGGCGACGGCGTTCACGGTTGGCTCGGATACCGGATCGGTCGGATGGAAGACCATCGGGCGGAACGATTGACTGGCTGACAAAGAACCGACCTGCATGCTTTCTGGATGGACAGCTGATACTTCCGGTTGAACGAGCGGTTTCTCTTCCGGCTTGTTCGGGTCGATGCCTTTTGTAATAAGAGCGTCGAGCGCTTCCTGTTCCACCTGCTTCGGATCCTTTTCTGTCCCCGGCGTCGGGGCCGAAAGAATGAAGACGGGCGGCGTGTCGACCGGCTGAGAACCGGCGGCTGAGCCCGCGGCGGCCAACTGTTCGACGAACACGCCCGGCGCCGACTGGCGCGCCGAGCCGAAATTACTGCCGAGGATTATGACGAAAACCGCGACAGCAATAAAAATTATCTTTTCCGTTCGAATGTCCATTAATCTAAGGATTGTTCGGCGTTTCGGTCAAAGGCGCGATCGGCGTTTCCGAGACCGGCGTCTGAGCTTCAAAGTCTTCCAACAACTTCCGGAAACGCGCCGCTTCCGGCAGGTCCGCCTGTCCGCCAACGCCCAGATATTTCAGAAGCTCGAAGCTCGGCCGATAAAGATAGGCGTTCGCCCGGTGCGGGTCCGGAGCGCGGTCGATGAGTCCCCGAATGAGCAAGCTCCGCAGGATGAACGAGGAATTCACGCCGCGCTGATAATCGATGCGACTGCGCGAGATGGGACCGAAGTAAGCCACGATGGCGAGGGTCTCGAGCGAGGCCGGCGAAAGATCTTCCGAAAGTTCCGCCTTGACGAAGCTCTCCACCAGGCCGGCGAATTGCGGCTTCGTCGAAAGCTGGACCTCATCGCCGTTCATGATGAGAACGAGTCCGCGGGGCGCTTCCGCAAGTTTAGCGGACAAGGCGTCGGCGAGCGCTCTCGCTTCTTCCGCTTTGATACCCAAGACCTTGCCTATCTTCTCGAAGGCCAAGGGTTCTCCGTGAATGAACAAAAGGGCCTCCAGGCCCGCCAATTGCTCGTCGGTCATTTTGGTCCGCCGTTCTCGGCGCGCTTAATGATTATATCAGACAGCATATCCTCCTGTTCAAGAAAGATAAGCTGTTCCCGGGCTAAGTGCAAGATAGCAAGGAAAGCGATGATGGTCTCGCTCCGAGATTGGGCCGTAGTGAGCGTCCGAAAATTCGTTTCCACAATGTTCGTAAGACGGGCCACGACCTCCGCGATCTTCTCCTCGAGGGAAACTATCTTCTCGCGGATGGTCTGGCTTTCGAGAGAGAGGCGTTCGAAAGTTTCGTAGATCTTTCCGAGCGCGCCAGCGAGCCCGGCCGGTGTGATACCCGGCGCCGGATAGAAGATCCGTGCACCGCCGGCGGCATCCCCGGTCAGACCGATCTGAAGGAAGTAGGGCCGGCTGTAGGCAGGCGCATGTTTTTTCCAAAGAGCGTCCAGATAACGCAGCGCCGGCTTCAATTCTTTATAAAAGCGCAGGCGCGCCTCGAGGTCATGGATGTCCGCTTCTTCTTCGCTTGTCAGCTCGAGCTGAGGCAAAAGCGAACGAGATTTGATGAAAATGAGCCGCGAAGCGATGACAATAAAGTCGGCCAAGAGCCGGAGATCGGCCCGGAGTTTTTCGCTGTCCGGCAGATCGGCCGCCGGCGCGGCCGCCTTGAGGCCTTCGAGATATTTCAGGAAATCGTCCGTGACCTGGGCCAGACTTATCTCGGTGATCTCGAGCTCCCGGGCCTCGATGAGCTCGAGCAATTTGTCGAGCGGGCCCCGGTAGCGGTCCAGATTCAAGTTGTAGATCGGCGCGGTCATTTTATTTCGTAGGCGGTGTTCGCATTCTCGACCAAGGCGCTGACGTCAGCTGCGCTGTCGCTCGAGCCAAGAACGATGACCGCCACCGGCCGAGCGTTCCCGACCAGGAAAACGGAAGCCATCGTTTGTTCGGCCGCGGAACTTTTCCCTACTTTGCCGCCGAGGAAATCCG
>DATJQA010000080.1:0-2511 GCA_035506115.1 Minisyncoccota bacterium
TTTTCAGGATTCTTCGCGGCGCTCCTGATGCTCGGCTGTGTTTATTTCGTAGTCGCGGCGAAAGGCATGCGGCAGCGGACGGCCAAGGGGCATGAGATATACCAGAAGATAAAAGGCTACGAGCTCTATCTTTCGAACGTCGAGCAGTATCGCCAGCAGTTCTTCGAGCGCGAAGGCACGTTCATGGATGTTCTGCCGTACGTCATTATGTTCGGGCTCACGAAAAAGATCGCCGACGCGATGGCCAAATTAGGGATGAAGCCGCCTCAGCCGACGTGGTATTACGGCAATTACGCCGCGTTCTCGATGGCGAACTTTTCCGATTCGATGTCGTCGTTCTCGAAGAGCTTGTCTTCGTCGATGGTATCCGCGCCTGGCGGGAGCGGGAGCGGCGGCGGGGGTTTCTCCGGCGGCGGGGGCGGGGGCGGCGGGGGCGGGGGTTGGTAAAAGAAAACCGGCGCGGCCAAAAGGCCGCGCCGGTTTCCAGAATTTATTTCTCGCCTTTCGATATCTTTTTCAAAAGCGCGTCGAGATCGCCTTCCAAAACTTTTTCGATGTTGTGCACTTTCACGTTGAAGCGGTGGTCGGTGATGCGGTCGTCGGGGAAGTTGTAGGTCCGCATCTTTTCCGAGCGGTCAGCCGAGCCGATCTGTTCGCGCCGAGTATCGGAGATGTTCCCGACGGTCCGGGACTGTTCCATTTCCCAAAGTTTGGCGCGGAGCATCTCGAGCGCTTTTTCCCGGTTCGCGTGCTGGTTCCGTTCCATGCGGCAGGAGACAACGATGCCGGTCGGCTTATGGAGGATGCGGACGGCTGATTCTATCTTGTTCACGTTCTGGCCGCCCGGCCCGCCGGCGCGCGAAAAAGTGACCTCCAGGTCGCCAGGGTTGATGTTCACTTCCTTGGCTTCAACGATAGGCAGGATGGCGACCGAGGCGGTCGAAGTGTGGACGCGGCCGGATTTTTCCGTCGCCGGGACGCGCTGGACCCGGTGGACACCGGATTCGTTCTTCAGGGCCTCATAGCAGCCTTCGCCTTTTATCTCAGCGATAAGGGTCTTATATCCGGCAAGCGAGGTTTCGTTCGCATCCATAATGCCGAAGCTCCAGCCCCGCTTTGCCGCATAGCGCTGGTACATACGCGCCAGATCGCCCGCAAAAATGCTGGCTTCATCGCCACCGGCGCCGGCGCGGATCTCTAGGATAAGCTTGTTCATGTTGGCGGAATGGAACGGAAAGTAGCTTACTATATCGGGGATTTTTTGTCAGCTTCGGGGGCGGCTCGGCTTACCTGTCAGGGTGGTCATTGCCTTGCGCATTCTCAAAATTGTATAATAGTCCTACTACCATGGAAAAAGTGCCACTGATACTTATCGTCGACGACGAGCCGAGCTTCGCGGAAATATTTTCCATCAAGCTCAACACGGCTGGTTTTCGCGTCGAGATCGCAACGAACGGTGAATTGGGTGTGCGAAAAGCAAAAGAGATAAAGCCGGACCTTGTTTTGATGGACGTTCAGATGCCGGTCATGAACGGCGTTGAGGCCATTCAAGCTTTGCGCAACGACCCGGAGACAAAAGACCAGAAGGTCGTCTTTTTGACGAATATGGGAGATTCCTTGCCGGGCGGTTTAGAAGCCGACCAGCGGGGTGCCAGCGATATGGGCGCACTCGGCTACATTCGGAAGACCGACGATCTCGATAATCTTTTGACGACCATCAAGGGCTACCTCGGTGGTCACTAGGAGTTAAGCTATGCGCCAAGCGGTCGATCTTTTTAAGGGATGACCATTGACGTTTCTCGGCTCGCTGAATTCGACGATCACGAATCTGTTCTGACGGCGCACGACCCAAAGACCGGCTTGCACGCCGTTGTTGCTATTCATAATACGAACCGCGGCCCGGCCGCCGGTGCAACGCGCTACTGGCGTTATGTTTCCGAAAAGGCAGCCATGCGCGATGCTTTACGGCTCGCGCGGGGGATGACATATAAATGCGCGCTTGCCGATGTCCCGTTCGGTGGCGGCAAGGCGGTGATAATGGCGGATCCGCGTCATCCGAAGAACGCTGCTCTTCTGCGCTCGTACGTGGAGGTCATAGATTCCTTCGGGGGAAATTTTTATACCGGTCAGGACGTTGGGATGACGCATCACGACGTGAAGGTCATGGCACGGACGACAAAATACGTCATCGGGAAATCGCCGGAAAGCGATGACCCGCCGTACTGGACGGCTTTGGGTATCCTGGCGGCAATGCGGGCGGCGGCGCATGCCGTCTTTGGATGTTCTGATCTTGCCGGTCGGACAGTGGCGATAAAAGGCGTTGGAAATGTCGGTTTCGCTTTGGCAAAATTGCTCGGACGAGAAGGAGCCCGGCTCATTGTGGCTGATATCGATCCGAAGAAAATCGCTCGAGCCAGAACGCATCTACCGGGCATTAAAATAATTTCGTCGGCGCGGATCCATAAAGAGCGCGCGGATGTTTACGCACCTTGTGCTTTAGGTGGCGAGTTC
>DATJQA010000081.1:0-4456 GCA_035506115.1 Minisyncoccota bacterium
GGATGAGATGACGGCAAAACGACTCGCCCAGCACATCTTGAAGCTGATCAAGAAGGGCGAACTCAAACCGGGCGCGCAAGTTCAGACCAACGAAGGGTTCGTCGTCTGGGAGAGCAACATCCGCATCGAAGAGCGTGGAAAGCTCCTCGTGCTCTGAAACCAGCGCAAGAATCTACGAGAGCCGCCAGCGGGCCGTACGGTACCGCGGGCTCTTTTCGTTTTTCGGGTATACTCAAATCGTGCCTCCATTCCCCAAATCGAGAACCATCCACTGGACCATCCACGTCAAGGGCAAGATGCGTCGCTACGGTCTTTCCCGGGCGCGCGTTCTTCGCATTCTTCACGCACCGAAACGCGTTGAAGAAGGCATTGCGCCGAAGACCGTTGCGGCCATGCAACCGGTCGGAGAGACCAGAGGGGCGAAAGGAGAAATAAAATGGAAGCAAGAACTGTGGGTCATGTTCCAGGACAAGCCCCGGGAGCGGACCATCATTTCGGCTTGGCGCTATCCCGGCGTGAGCAAAGCGCGGAGCGAGCTCACCAAGCAGTTCCTCAAAGCCGCCTATAATGAATATCTGGAGAAAACCGCTGCGGTTCTCGACGAGCGGGATGCGAACCGTCCGAAGATAGATATCGGCATCCGCTGGCGTCCGGCGGAAGGTCGCCTAAAGCCGGTCCAAAAAAAGATATGGCCGAAACGGCCGTTCCGAAAAAGTCCAAAAAAACCTAACGTTATAGTTCTCGAGTGAACTGGTCGATGAAACGAAATGCTATACTGATACTACTTTTCGCCGGCGCTCTCCTCGCAGGCGTATGGTATGTTTTGAGGCCGACCGATCAAAAACAAGTGGTTGAGGCGCCGCTCCCAAATCCAATCTCAATGAAAATAACCAGCCCGGATTTCAAAGATAACGGCCAAATCCCTAAGCGCTTCACCTGCGAAGGGGATAATATAAACCCGAACTTAAAGTTCGAGGAGATCGGATCAAGCACAAAGAGCTTAGCGCTCATCGTGGACGACCCGGACGCGCCGTTCGGCACGTTCACGCATTGGCTCATGTGGAACATCGAACCGAGCGTCAGCGGTATCGGCGCCGGCGCGCCGCCGGACGGGACCGCTATCCAAGGTGTGACCAGTTTCGGGAAGGCCCAATACGGCGGACCTTGCCCGCCGCCCGGCAATCCGCATCGATATATTTTTAAGCTTTACGCACTTGATAGCATGCTTGATCTCAAGGCTGGCGCCGATAAACACCAGCTGGAAAATGCCATAAAACCTCACCTCTTGGGCGTCGCTCAGCTCACAGGCTTGTATCAGCGCTAGGACTTTGTTATATTGGAAATCACTTAGATGAACAGAAAGCTCGGTCAAAACTATTTTACTTTTTCGTTTACCAACGCCTTGGGCATTTCACCAAGTCGCTTTTGAGCTAAAGATAACCCCTCGAACTCAAGAACGCCTCGGTGAGATGACCGGGGCGTTATTCGTTCAAGGTCATCTCGGCTCGTTCACAGTCAAATAGGAGAGAACTATGGAATCTGACGAAGCGATTTCCCGGGTCCGGCATCCGGAAGAACTCGCTGAACGCCTCGAAAGGGGACGCGTGGTCTTTCCGGCGTCCCAGGCGGAGCAGGCGGAGACGGCCAGGCAGCTTGGTTTGTCGCCGACGGTTGTCGGGGGGCTTCGGCGTCTGCAATCCTGCGTCGGCGTCCACGGCCTCGTTCGGATGCTGCGCGACGGCAAAGTGTCGCTCGAATGAGCGACGCCCGAGGGCTGGGTCTCTTAAAGGACCCAGCCCTTCTGCTTTTCAGATATCCACATCCGCCTTGACCGATGACGCCGCCTCGGATATTCTAAGAAAACATCTCAATGAGCCGGTCCCGAACTCTTATTCTTGTCAGCCTTTTTATTACCCTCCAAGAAGGGCAACTTCGAGGTTTAGCAAGATAAGAGAACCGATACGAATCCAGAACCTCCGAGTTGCCCTCGGAGGTTTTTGTTTAGCTGAATCATTGTGTTCTGAAAATTGGTCCGGAAGCTCAAGAGAATCAATTTTCAGGTCACAATCCCGTGGCCTGGGCACTTCGACAACAGAATAGAAAAAGGAAAGGAGCATGAAAAAGCTCATGACGACCGACGCGCCAAAAACCACGGCCTCATCGGCCTGCCGATGCTACACACCGGACGGGAACCACCCCCTCGAACAAGACCTCGTGAGAACTTACCACCGACTCCGCGAGCAGGGCCTGTCCCACGAACAGGCGATGGCTGCCATCCGCTGCCAGCACGAAGACGTAACCGCGCACATGGTTTAACCATCATGGCTCACTCGATGTACGACCGACTGCCGCTTCGTCAGGCCTGGTATGGCCGGGCGCCGTTCCAGGTCTTCGCTCAGCACTGCCTGAAGGACGTAGCCGTCCGAGACGCCGAACGGTTCGCCGCCGTTCTGATAGCTCTGGTCTTCCTGAATGACGCCGACCAGTGGCGCGATATCGAGCAGATTCTGAGCTTGATACCACTCCAGGTCTGGGCGAGCAAAACCGACGTTGGGCAACTTCTTGCCCGCGCCGCCGAACTCGGCGTTGTTCTTGTCCGCAAAACGGAAGACGGCCGAGAAGAGTTCCGTCTTAGCAAGGACCGCGCCGAGGCGACGGATCAGGCCGGCCGGATAGTTCAAGACCTGGTGTATCTGCGTCAGATGATGACAGGAGGCCAGAATGGCGGAGGTGTTCGCATCAGAACAACTCGATGACCTCATCATCAATATTCCGTTGGACGTCGACCCGCGCAATCCGCTCTCAACGTTTCTGAGCGAACAGCGCGCTCACGCTCACGGAACGATCACTTGGCGCGCTCACCGGCGCGCCATCAAAGCCGCTCGAGAAGCCATCCGCGCGAAAGACGCGCTAAAAGACAAGAAGGGAACTAAAAGATGATGAAGAAGAAGACCGAAGCCCCAGAAGATCAAGCGCCGGTTCCAGAGCATGCCTGGCGGGCCGCGCACCACGACGACGGCAAGACCAAGGACCAGCCGCAGCACCCGCATCCTCTGGATGCGACCGGTCGGATGCTCGGCGTGCCGAGTCCCGGCGCCGAGATCGGCTGCTGATAGCGGGAAGGGAAGGGAAGATGACAACCGAGCCCGACCTGAGAACAAGCCAGCCGAGCGTCGCCGCATCATTGCCGCTCACTAACCCGCGCTTGCCCGTGCGCGATCCAAAGCACCCCGAGAAACCGCCTGTCGGCAGCTCGGAGTGGATCGCTCACATGACCGAACGCTGGCGCGAGAGCCGCTCCTAAGCGCTGCCGACAAGCTCCTCTTCCGCATCAACCTACCGGGGACCGTGAGGCTAACACCTTGCGGTCCCCGTTCGCATTTTTAGAGTATAATGACGCACATGTATCCCTACCGAACGCGTTTCAAAAAAGAGATAATCGCTGAATTTTTCCCGCCTCGACAAGCTCGTAGTAAACGCCGCAAGCAGGAGCGGGTCATCATTCTTTGTCCCGGCCAGCCAGGCCGGCCGTCGAACTCGGCGTTCTTGGAGTTCTGGCCGAAGAAAGGCTTCTGGACCTTCGCCCTTAGATACCGCGGCAGCTGGGAATCGAGCGGCCGTTTTTTACGTCATTCACCCCACGAAGACGTTCTCGATATTTTAGACGACCTGCCGCGCGGTTTTACTGAGGCTTTCGCGCACCGACGGTTCAAGATAGGGAAGAACGCGAAATATTATATTTTCGGCAATAGCTTCGGCGGTCCGGCCGCTCTTTTGGCCGGTCGTGACCCGCGCGTTACGAAGGTCGTTTGCGCCTCGCCGGTCGTCGATTGGCGCGACCAAATAAAGCACGGCGAAACGAATTCCTGGACAGAGAAATTCACGCGCGAGGCTTTCGGAGAAGCCTACCGATTCTCTCATAAGGATTGGAAAAAACTTGATTCTGGAAAATTCTATAACCCCGTCGCCCATATTCCGGAAATTAACGGCCATAAGACGCTTATTATCCATTCCAAGGATGACAAAGTAGTTCGCTTCGGTCCGGTCTCAAAATTCGCTAAGAGAACAGACGCTCGAACGCTGTTCGTGAAGCGCGGCGGACACGGTTCATCCGGCTGGTTCATTAGGCCTCGCTTTGCCAAAAAAATCCTTGCTTTTCTGAAAGAAAAGTAGGAGGGAATGTGGTAAAATCAATCATATGAACATCAAAACACACTTCTGGGTCGTTATTTTGTTCGTCGGCTCGCTCGCCCTTATCGGCCGGCCCGTTTTCGCTCAGGCGGTACCACTCGCTCCGCCTGGCCTCACAGCCTCTCCGACAACGGATTATCCTGCAAAAGTGAATCTCAGCTGGGGAGTGTCAACAGATGATGCCGGCATCGAGGGCTACAATGTTTATCGGAACGGCGTTTTGATCGGGAGCGGCAATTTCAATTCTTGGACCGACGGCGGCATC
>DATJQA010000082.1:0-3635 GCA_035506115.1 Minisyncoccota bacterium
TCTTTTTTCATTTTTTTAGTTTGTTTTTCCTTCCGACGTTTTGAGGAGTTCATGAAATCGTTTTTTGACCTTTTCTATTTTCGGATTGATGACGACCTGGCAATAGGGGGCGTCGGTGTTGTTCTGATAGTAAGCGCGATGGTAATTCTCGGCCTCGTAGAATTCTGTGAGCGGCTCAACTTCGGTCACGACGGGCGGGCCTGATCCATTGAGCTTCGCGATGAACTTTTCTGCCGCCGCCTTCTGAGCGTCGGTCGTGTAGAAAATGACCGAGCGATATTGGGGGCCGATATCGTTGCCCTGGCGATTCCGCGTCGTCGGGTCGTGCGTGGCAAAGAAAACGGTCAGGAGGTCGTCGTAGGCGATCTGCTTCGGGTCGAACTCGATACGAACAACCTCGGCGTGGCCCGTCGTCCCGCTCGAGACCATTTCATAGGTCGGATTCGCAATCTTTCCGCCGGCGTAGCCGGAGCGGACCGAAACGACGCCGCGGAGCATCTCGAAAACCGCTTCCGTGCACCAGAAGCAGCCGCCGCCGAAGACTGCGCTCTCAGTTGTTTTCATCTTATCCATATCTGCAGAGGGAAACCGGGCCAATCTTTCAAATTGACCCGGTTCCGTTCGAGATGGCGTTGCTAGAAGGCGGTCGAACCATTCGGAGAACCGAGGCCGGTCGGGCCGTCGTAGCCCACGGCGGCGCCGCAGAGATACGTGCCGCAGCTGCCGTTCGTTCCGGTCGTGATGTCGTGGAGATTCGTCGCCGTGCCTTGGCTATAGGGGAGAGAGTTCGCGCGGCTCGCCGAGGGAATGCCCTGCTCGGCATAGACGGCGGCGATGAGCGGAGCGGAGAGGCTCGTGCCGCCGACCTGGAACCAACCGACCTGGCCGGCGTAAGCGACGCTGTCATAGACGGCCGCGCCGGTCGCCGGGTCGGCATCTGCCGCGACATCGCCGATGGTGCGCTTTTTGCAGAGCGGATCGGATTGCCACGCCGGTTTTGTTTCATAGGCGCTACAGCCGCTGCCGGTGCCGCTCCACGTTTGTTCGCCGAGGTAGGAATTATCTGGGTTCACGAGCAGGCTCGTGCCGCCAACGGCCGTGACGTAGGGCGAAGCCGCCGGATAAGACGAACCGTAGCCGCTGTCGCCGGCGCTGAAGGTGAAAGCCACGCCGGTCTTGTTGAAGTGGCTGTCGTAGGCGCTTTCGCCGGAAAATTCGCCGCCGCCCCAGGAGCCGGAGACAACGACCGCGCCCTGGGCTGTCGCGGTATCGACCGCTTTCAAGAGATCGGTATAGCTCGCGGAGTTCGCTTCAACGAGAAGAACGCGGCAGTTCTGACAGGTAGCATGCGCCGCTTCCACGTCCAGTGCGATCTCCAGGTCCCAGCCGGCGTTCGAGCGCGGATAGGAACGGGTCTGGCCGCTTTGGTTAACTTTTTGGAAACAAGGCGTTGCAGAATTCTTGATAGCGCCGGTGCAGGCGGGCAGGGTCGGAATGCCGAACGTCGCGCTGTAGTTGTTCAGATCGTTCTGGATGCGCGGATGGTCGTAGGCATCCACGATGGCGATGAGCGGCGCGCCGCTCACGGCGGTGCCGGTCAGGCCGTAGGCGTCGAGGAACTGGGTCGGGCCGTAGCCGCTTGGTGTCGTGAATGTTCTTGTCCGGCCGTTCGAGTCGACCACGACACGCGCGTGGCAACTGACGTCTTCGCCGCTCTGATCGCCGCAGACGCGTTCATGTCTTATACCGGCGAGTCGGGCCAGCCCGGCTTCGAAGCGCGCTTTGACATCTTGATGATCGCCGCGCTGGTCGTTATCTTTGCCGTAAGCAACGATGCTTCGGCCGACCACTAACGCGACCGCGACTACCAGCACGACCCCGAACACGAACTTTTTATTGGAACCTCTCATGGTTTGGAAATTGGTTGATTTTGGTAAGGGACTAGCTTCTCATTTCAAAATAGCGCTGTCCAGGCGGGTTGTACACAAGTGAAAATCGCTTGATTTTTCTGTCATTTTAGAGGTAAATACCAGAAGCGCGGTTCGCGCGGGAGGTCTCTTATGTCGAGAACGAGCGCCCACAAAAGGCGGCATCGAACCGCCAAGGCGCAGGACCATCGGAGCAGGAATCGGACCTACTACGCTCTCGCTCGGTCGAGATGGAGCTTGATCTGGGAGCGGCTGACCCTGGCTTTCGGGCGATTCCGATTGCTTTGGGGGAAGCCCCAGCCAGCGCTGGTGCCGAGAGGTTTTGTAGAAGAGGACGGCGCCTCGATCCATTTCGAGCTGGATATCGACGAACGCGAACTCCGGGGCCGAGATCAGTAGCTTGCAAGTTGGCGGGGAACAGAATAGCAGCGGCGAACCCTCCGGGTTCGCCGCTTTGCATTCTTTGGTGTTTGTAAAATTCCTCGGCGCGCGGCATCATTCAGGAAAACCATGAAAAATACCGAACATGAGCGGCCGTCGTGGGATGAGTACTTTATGGACATTACGCAGGTCGTGGCCGAACGTTCGACCTGCGACCGGGGCCGGACCGGTTGTCTCATTGCTCGGGATAAGCAGATCTTGGTGACCGGCTACGCCGGCGCGCCGAAGGGTTTGCCGCATTGCGACGAGGTCGGGCATCAAATGAAAACTGTTAAACACGAGGATGGAACGGAAAGCCAGCACTGCATGCGGACGACGCACGCCGAGCAGAACGCCATCTGTCAGGCGGCGAAGGTCGGAACGCCTATCAACGGCGCGACCCTCTACTGCAAAATGACGCCGTGCTCGACCTGCGCGAAAATGATAATAAACGCCGGTGTCGTGCGGGTTGTCTGCGCGAAACGCTATCATCAGGGCAAAGAAACGGAAGAGATGTTTCGGACAGCCGGCATCGCGCTCGAGTATTTCGACGATTCGGTCGAAACGTACGCGAAGCAGTGATTTTGTTCTTGGCCCGCGCGGATATTTATAAGATGCGAGCGGGGCGGACCGGTATGTCGGTCCGCCCCGGAAGGGGCGCCTTGAGGCGCTAGTGAGCGAAGATTACTTGTTCGTGAACGAAGCGGCGGCGCTGGCTGGGCGCGCCCAAGTAGAACGGCGTCCGGTTCGTGTAGTGCTGGGCCGCGTCGTGAACGAAGTGACGGATCTTGCGCCAGAGGCGACGCATGAACTGGGCATCTTCCCGCAGGGACATCTCACCGAAAAGCTCGGTGAACGCGCGCTTGACGTCGTCGGGCATGCGGAGGAGGCGCTTGACGCGCCAAGAGAGCCGATGCCAGGCCCGGCGGCGTTCCTTGGGAACCTCGTTGAGGGTGGCGGCGCGGTTCAAGATGCACGAAGCTTCGCGCAGCGCGTGCGACAGGGTGCCCGAGGGTTCGCCGAAGACCAGGGCGTACGGATGATGCTTCTTGTCCATCCACTCCTGAACGTCGTCGATCTCCCTGACGTCGGGACGGGGGTGGCTGCTTGGGTCGTCCTGCATTCTTGTCTGTCTCCTTCTCAAAAAACGGACGCAGAACGGCACAGATACGGTCGGATGATGGAAAGCCGTGGAACGTCTGCTGCCTTCATTATAGAACTTATGACCGGACCGATTTGTGCATATCTTTTGGGCGCGGGGCGAAGTTTCGAAGGGGCGGGCAAATC
>DATJQA010000083.1:0-5013 GCA_035506115.1 Minisyncoccota bacterium
CCCGCCCAGTCAAATGCATCGCCAATATCTTCTTGACCGCAGCCCGTTCGTCCAACGAACGGACATCGCTCTTCCGCGCCGTTACTAAAATGTTCGGCATCTTGTTGCTGCCGTAGCGCTCATAGAAACTTTCCGGAAGGATGTTGCCCAAAACGTTCAAGACCGGCAGGTAAAGCGGCTCCGGCAGGCGCCGGAAAAGACCGCCGAGCTTCGGGATCTTTTCGGCGTGCCGGGCGAGGCCGTTCCAGTATCTCCGGACCCGAAGGCTCTCGAATCCAAGCGCCCCGAGAACAAATTTGAACTTCCTCTTGTCCCAATGATCTTGATGCAGCGCCCACTTCGCTTCCTGGGAACCGAAAATATGACGCGAAAGCTGGAACTTCCGGCGCATCGAAAAACTGAGGTTAAAGAAAAGGGCGCTCGTAGAAAAGTCCGGCGTCTCCACGACCAGCAGTCCGCCGGGCTTCAGCCACTTCCGCCACCGGCTGAGCAGCTTCAGGGCTTCGGCGCGGGAGAAGTGCTCGAACACGTGATGGCTTCTTATCTCGTCGACCGAATTCTCCGGATAGGACAGCGTCCGGATATCCGCCACCAGGTCCGCCTTCGGCTTCATGACCGTATGCTCCCCTTCCGGAAAGTCGATGTTCACGTAACCCTCGAGATATTTCTCGCCACAACCAAGATGGAGCCGGACGTTTCGGCTCAGCTGATGACCTGCGCGGTCCCGGAAAACAACCACGTTTTTTTCTGGCCTGGTCGCATAATCTCTAACGCGCTTAAGATAGTCCTCTCTTGCTTTATCGTTCAGGACCTGAACTTTATCCGTCCGCTGGCCAGCGTGCGTCCGCATCAAATTTGCCGGCTCTGCCAATCCGAAAGCAAGATAGCCTTTGGTGTGGAAGTTAAAATTAAAACCGTATTCCGTCTGGGCATCAGGTGCATGACTGCCGGGAACATACGGCGGACAAGCTTCCAAAAAAACGCGGCGACTAACGCACATGCCAGCATCTGGAAAGACCGTGCCTGTCTTTTCCCAGTATTCGTACCAATCGGTTTTCTGAGGAATGGCTTCGCTCTTCAGGGCATGCCACGCCGTTTTTAGGTTGAGAATGTTGAGCTTGCTCCAAAGACGGCGGGCTCCGCCCGGCCGAAAGATGTTCAGTTTGTCGAACAGCTTGACGACAACGTCCGCTCCCTCGCCGAGAGGTCGATCCGGCAAAAAATGCCCGTAGACATAAGCCGGCCCGATGACCTTGCCGTTCTCATCCATTGCGAACGGCACTCCCCAGACCAAAGATATAGTTTCGTCGGAAGACAATTTTGATACGGCGTTCTCGAGCCATTTATCCGAAGCATAAGCATCGGAAGCCGGCAAAATGCACAAAAAATCTCCGCGTGCTTTATTCGCTCCCTTCCAAATAGCATGCCAAACGCTCTCGTCCGGCTCAGACGATATTTGAACGCTGTGCCCCTTGGCGCCGAAGGCCCGCAGGATGGCTAGGGTCCTATCCTTCGAACCACCGTCCATGGCCACCACCTCCCAATCTTTGAAGGTCTGCCGTTCGATGGCCGCGAGCGTATCCGGCAAAAAATGCTCCGCGTTCAGGACGGGCAGAATTATCGAAAGCAGGGGGTGATCAGGCTCTTTTGCCACGTTGTTTCGAGCGCGTTTTGTTGGGCCGGACCCGGATGCCGCCAGCGGAACCGTTCTTAGCAAGCGCCCGCGCCTGGACATCCGGCGAATAGAAAACTACCTGACTTCCCAATTGATCGAATCGGAAAGGAACATACAAAAGATCCCCAAGCGCCTTCCGGACGGCCAGCTGATCCTCCGGTCGCGCGTAGATAAGGATGAATCCGCCGCTGCCGGCACCTAAAAGTTTCCCGCCGAGCGCGCCGGCCCGCCGCGCCTTTGCGTAGATATCATCAATGAAAGGATTGGTGATGTCGGTGTGCAGACCCCGCTTCAACGACCAGACCTCATGAAGCAGATCTCCGAACTGATCGATATCCTTGCGCGGATCGGTCAAGATATCGACACCGGCATCGACCATCTTCATCAATTGCTGAAGCTCCTTCTCGTTCCGCGGCGTGTTCTTTATCCATCCCGCCGCCACGTCCGAAGCGATTCGAGACAATCCCGTGAAAAAAAGCATCAATCGTCCCTGGAAAGCCTCTGAGCGTTCGGGCGAAAGGATAATGGGCTCCACGGTCGTTGAATTGGCGGCGAAGCGGATCCGGTTCAAGCCGCCGAAAGCGACGGCCATCTGATCCTGGCAGCCCACATTATCTTTGACGAGATCTTGTTCGATATGGATGGCCTCCTGGGCCAGCTGATGCTTGCTGACCATTTCGCCCTTCAGGGCTCGGAGAGCGTGCAAAAGACCGACTGTGAAGGCCGAGCTGGAACCCAACCCGCTTCGGGCCGGAAGATCGCCGTGATGATGGATCTCGATATTTTCCTTGAAGCCGAGGTACTTCGCTGTTTCCCGCGCGGTCGGATGCTGGACCTCGTCGATGGTCGCTCCTAGCTCGATCTTCGACCACACGACCCGGACCCTTTCATTAAAGAAAGGCGGCAAATGACGGCAGATCAGGTAGCAATATTTATCGATCGAGGTCGACAACACCGCACCGCCGTGCTTTTTGAACCAGGCAGGATAATCCGTCCCTCCTCCAATGAAGGAGATTCGAAATGGCGTGCGCGAAATGACCACGATTTATGATGCGGAAAGCCAGCGGGCTATCTTCGAGGCCACCTTGGCCTCATCCAATCCGTGCGCCCGCCAAATAGCTTCCCGCCCACCCATCTCAAAAGCGAACTTATCGGGCTGGCCGATCCGGAGAAGCGGCGTCGTGATGCCCCGATCGACGAAGATCTCTGCCAAGATGCTCCCCAGGCCGCCGTGGAGGTAGTCCTCTTCCAGCGAAATGACGCGGGGCGCTTTTTGGATGGTCTTCAGAAGGAGCTCTTCATTGACCGGTTTCAATCGGAAAAGATCGATAACGCCGATGTTCTGGCCTTTTTCTTGAAGGATGTGTGCGACCTTGAGCGCGGCGTGGACCATGATGCCCGACGCGACGATATAGCCGTCCGTTCCCGGCTTGGCGACCACCAAACCATCATTGAAGTTCACGTCTTTGCCGCTGTAGAGATCGGGCAAACCCGTCCGATCGAAGAGAACGTATTGAGGCGCCCGATCCCGATAGTTGATATCGGCGAGGGCCGCCGCGGTCGTGCTGTCCGCTATGCTATAGATCTTCAAATTGGGCCACACCCGCATAACGGCCAGCGAGCCGACCGAGTGGTGGGTCGGTCCCATGATGTCGTAAGCAAAACCAGCGCCGACTCCAAGCATCACAATGGGCAGGTCCATCGCGCAAACGTCGAGCTTGATGAATTCAAGCGCTCGGAACGTTATGAAAGGATTGATGGCGTAGACCCACGGCCGGCGCCCCTCGAGCGCGAGTCCGCAAGCCATCCCGATCATCTGCTCTTCGGCAATGCCTACGTTCCGGAACTGGCCCGACAGATCGGATATCTGATCCATCGTCGGCGCGCCGTTGTCAGCGCTTACCAGGATCGCCTTCTTGTCCTTCGTGAATATCTTATACAACGCGTTGAAGTACGCATCGCGCATGCCGATGATGAAAGGCGTCGCGGCCTTCTTCGGCGTTCCTACTGTCGCTTGTTTTGGGGAGTTCATGGTCGGTATGTTCTTCTATTTTATCCCGAGGCTTCGAGCCTCTGCTTCCAATCCACGACGCAGCGTTTCCACGTCGGCTCCGCTCGGTACTCGATAATGCCACATGCGCTGGTTCGCGAAGAATCCGCCGTTCCCTTTCACGGTATCGGCAATTATGACGAGCGGCTTGGTCGCGGTCTTCGCCCGTTCTCGAGCGCTCTTGAAAGCCTCGAAGATCTCCGGGAACGAGTGGCCGTTGATGGTCTTGACCTCGAATCCGAAAGCGGCGAATTTCTTGTCGAGCGGATCGAGAACGATATCGCGCTGGGTCTCGCGCCGATCGGTGAAGCCGAGCGTGAATTGATGGTTACGATTAACAAGAACGATGAGATTGCCGAGCTGAAGCGTGTCGGCGGTGATCATCGCCTCCCAATTCGAGCCCTCGCTCAGTTCGCCGTCGCCGGTCTGACAAACGACCAGCCAATCTTTCTTCTCCTGTTTCCCAACATCCGCCATGCCCGTGGCAATGGGCAGACCGTGACCGAGCGAACCGGTCAGGACCTGGATGCCGGGCGTGCGCGGCTCAGCGTGAACGCCGAGCGTGCTACCCTCCTTCACAAAATTTTGCAGTTCCGATTTCGGGAAAAATCCGGCATCGGCCAGAACGGGATACAGGCCGATACCGGCCTGACCCTCCGAAAGAACGAAGCGGTCGCGATCTTCCCAGCTCAGGTTCTTAGAGTCGTACCGAAGGATGCCGTGATAGAGAGACAAAAAAAGTTCGGTCGCGGAAAAAGCAGTGGTGATGTGCCCGCTCTGCGCGCCGAGCGCCATATCAAGGACAGTCCGGCGGACCCAGTTCGCTTTCTGGCGCAACAGCAAGAAATCGTCCTTTGTGACCTCGGGCGCTAACTTCATAGAAAGAGTGGTATTCATGGATGTCGTTCGATTATACTATTGCGCAAAAAACACTGTCAAGCATAAAAGCACGCGGAATTCGGTCGATTGATAACCCTTTAACTGAACGGGATAAGGCCCGTGAATATTGGGCCTATCTCGCGGTTAGAGGAATGGGCAGGGGCACTCCTGCGGGACGACACCGGCAGATCGAGACGCCTCGCGCCGGCCTCTGCCACTGTCAAAATCTTGGACCTTTCTGCGGAGCGACCGCCGTTAGTAAGCCACGAGATACTCTTCGAAAATAGGCGCCATCGGGTTCGTGTTCACAAGAGAGAATCGATACGAAGGATTTATCTTTTTGACGTATTCCGGGATCTCGAAGAAATCACTGCCGCAGTGGTACAGCGCGATGGAAAGGACGGGCTTG
>DATJQA010000084.1:0-4642 GCA_035506115.1 Minisyncoccota bacterium
CTTCGAGATTACAACAAGACCTTAGAGGCGCAGGTCGCCGAGCGGACGGAGAAGCTGCGGGCGCAGAACGACGAATTAACGCGTCTGAATCGCTTGATGACGGGCCGCGAAGTGAAAATGGTCGAATTGAAAAAAGAGATCAAGAACTTGAAAGGGCGGTTGGGAGAACCGGATTCGTCCGGAACGGATGATGTGTCAGAGAGCGCTTAAACTTATCTGTCTGTAAGGGCTTTGAGCGCCGGGCGTTCTATATGATACGCGCGCATGGGGAAATATCTGATCTCAGTGGTCATCGGCTTGCTTATCGGTACCTCCGCCGCGACCACCATCGCGGCGGTCTTTAAAGTTACAAAATTAGACCTGAGCGGCACCTCGATCGTCGAGGGTATTTCTCAGAAGATTCCGTCTCCTACGATAGAGGGCAAGAACTTAACGGAGGTGTCAACTTCCTCGGTCGGGGCTTCTACGTCCAGCGTTCCGGAGAAAATAGCGCCGCCGCTAGAAAATCGATCGGCCGCGCCGAAAGTCGCTCCGAGGGTGCGCGAGCGCGAGGATGACGGCGGGGACGATTAAGGGTACAATCAAGAGCTATGAAAAAGTGGGGAGGAGTTGTCCTTATCGGCCTGGTCGGGCTAATAACGGTCAATCTTTGGGTGATGAGCAAGTCGGATCCAGGCATTATCCTGAAGACGCCGTGGCTCTCGCTTGGTCAAATAACCGCTTTACTAGGGGCTTCTTTCTTGGCCGTTAACTATGTCCTGAGCGCCCGTCTGCGGGAAGTAGAACGCGTCTTCGGCGGTCTCGATAAAATGTACAAGGTCCACCGGACGACCGGCGGACTCGGGTTCATCTTAGTTGTCTATCATCCTATTTTTCTCGCCGCGAACGTATTATCTTTCCATTCGCCGGCCTGGAATTATTTTCTCCCGTCGGCCGAATTATCCTATACCTTCGGCGTTGTTGCGCTGTACCTTTTCGCGACGCTCATTACGCTTACTATTTATGCGAAGCTGCCGTACCGCATCTGGAAGTTGACCCACATTTGGATGGGCTTGCCTTTGCTTTTCGTCGGTCTTCATGTCTGGTTCATCGATAGCGATATTTCGAGATATATGCCGCTTCGTTTTTGGATAATCGGACTAGTCGCCGTCGCGGGCGCAGCGTTCGTTTGGAAAAGGTTCTTTTACACGAAGTTTGGCCCACATTATTCGTATCGCGCTAAGAGCGTCCGCCAGCTCGGAACGGTGACCGAACTCGAGCTCGCAGCGGCCGGCGCGCATTTACATTTTGAACCGGGGCAGTTCGTCTTCGTTTCCATCCAGAACGACGCGGTCGGTCGAGAGAAGCATCCTTTCTCCATTTCTTCAGCGCCGGGCGAACCAGAGCTGCGTCTTTCCATTAAATCTCTTGGCGACTACACGGCCCGCTTACCGCTCGTTAAGGCAGGGGACGAGGTCGTTGTTTACGGTCCGTACGGCTACTTTGGCGAGAAAGCTTGGCGAGACGATAAGGACCAAGTTTGGGTGGCGGGCGGCATCGGCATTACGCCCTTCTTGAGCTTCGTCCATTACCGCTCGGCCCATCCGTCGGATCTGCCGCGGGCGACTTTCTATTACACGACCCGTTCGATGAAGGATGCGCCGTATGCGGACGAAGTGGCGCGGGAGGCCGATCCGGGATTGCGTTTCTATCATCACCGGTCGGACGAGAAAGGATTTCTCACCGCGTCGCTCATCGAAAAACAGACCGGCGATCTGCGACACAAGCGCGTTTTCTTGTGCGGGCCGAAGGGCATGATGGACAACATGGCCGACCAGTTCCGGAAGCACGGCGTGCCGGCGCGCGACATCATCTTCGAGGATTTCTCTTTCTTAACATAAAGAATATCAATGAAGACCCTGCGGGTAACGATCGGTGTGGCATTAATAAGCTTTGTAGGGGTGCTTGTGTTTACGCTCGTGCCTGCCCAGAATAACGCTCCTATCGTCGGCTCGGAGCAGAATGTCCAGGCGCCGACAAGTACTTTGCCGACAACGCCCGCCCCCGCTGCTCAGCCGGCGACACCTAAGGCGACGCCACCTGTTCAAAAGACATCTACGCCGACTCCGGCGAAACCGTTACCAGCACCTGTGCCGCCGGTCGTGGATACGCGCTGCATCATCACCATCGATGGGACGAAATATAACGTGACGGACTTTCGTTACCAGCATCCGGGCGGCAACGTGTTTGTCTGCGGCACGGATATGAGCGTAGCGTTCCATAACCGGCACAATCCGCAGACGTTGAACAGGATCTCGAACCTTATTGTTCCCTAGGTTTTTGGCTAGGAGTTGACGCCCAGGCGGTCTTGATATAGTATCTACCTATCCCAAGACCGCAGGCATTTCCCGTAAGGGTTTCTAAGTCCTGCCGAGGTAAAACCAGGAATACCGTGGTTTTCGGTGGTCGACGGTCATTGGGGACCGTTTTTTATTTTCCGTAAGGACATGAAAACGAAAGCTCAAAAACAGGAATCTGTTAAGAAAGGCGAAACCTTGTTCGGCAAGAGCGAGGCCGTCTTGCTTATCGATTTCGCGAAAGTGCGCACGGCCGACCTGCGCCTGCTCCGGGAGGAGCTAAAAAAAGCCGGCAGTCCGCTCTTCGTCATGAAGAAGCGGCTCCTTGAGTTGGTCCTCAAGAAGAACGATCTCGTTTGGCAAAGCCGCGAGATGAAGACGCAGGTGGGCGCCGTGTTCGCTTCGTCCCTCGAAGCAGCCTCGGCCTCCGTCTACAAATTCTTCAAGGGCCTCGAAAAGGAAAAGAAAGTGGACAGCGTGAAGATCCTCGGCGGCTTCGACCTGAAGAAGAAGCTCTTCATGGCCGCGCCGGAGGTCACGGCGATCGGGGCGCTCCCGCCGCGCGAGATATTGCTCGCGCAGCTCGCGATGCTCATCCAAGCGCCGGTGAAGCAGCTCTTGTACGTGCTCGACCAGAAAGCCCATTTGATGGGCTCAGGGCAAGAAAAACAGTCGAAATAATCAAAGGTCAATCATTACCATGGCGAACAAATACGATTCACTCATTGCGGAGATCGAAAAGCTCTCGGCCATCGAGCTCTCCGAGCTCGTGAAAGCGCTCGAAGAGAAGTTCGGTATCTCGGCAGCGATGCCGGTGGCGGCGGCGGGAGCCGGCGCGGCCGCAGCGGTCGAGGAAAAGACGGCCTGGAACGTCTTTCTGAAATCGGCCGGCGAACAGAAGATCAACGTCATCAAGGTCATCCGCGAAGCGACGGGCCTTGGCCTTAAGGAGGCGAAGGACGTGGCCGACGCGGCACCTAAGATGGTGAAGGAGGGCCTCAAGAAGGAAGAGGCTGAGGAGCTCAAGAAGAAGCTCGAAACCGCCGGCGCGGTCGCGGAATTGCAGTAAGTGTTGCCGGACGGAATTAAATAACCCGGCGCGGTCAGGAATGACCGCGCCGGGTTATTTATTGACATATTTTAATGGTGGACATATGATGGGGTCTTCGGACGCGTAAGCAGCTGTTCCCTCCGTTGCCGGTACATCCGGCGAACAACACGGATAGTGCGAACTGGGCCGCGCTCCGTGTGCTCCTTGCCAGCCCAAATCGGTGAAACGTGCGACAGCGACTCCTCGTCGGCTCGTTGGTCGCTCTCGGCTTCGGCCTCGCGCTCGCGGCTACCGCCTCGGCCTCGTACGTCACGGACAGGCCACCTCCGGCCATCGTGACCCAGGCGGACGACATGTTCGTGATCCCGGCCTTCGCCACTCTGCCGCCCGGCCTCGGCACGGCCTTCCCCCTCAAAGACGACACGGGGACCGCCCTGACCAGGGCGACGGTGGTCGACAGACGCGAGAGCGCGCAGCGCGCGATGGAGGAGTGGGCCGTTCCGGCCCATCGGGTGCTCGGGTCGAGCCCGGGCCAGCGCTCCTCCGCGGACGTCTCTGACCAGGAGAGAACCTCCGGTCGGCGGCGCCTCCTCTCGGCGTTCACCTCCTCGGTCCGCGGCGTACTGCGGATCTAACCTTCGGGCTGTTCGGCCCGGCAGTGCTTTTCCTTCGGGAACCTGCCGGGCCTTTTAATTTTCAGAAACAGTGTTTTGACTTATTTAAAAAATAGAGTATAATGTTGCGAGAACCGCAAGGGAGGGAATCATGCCGATGTGGGGCTGGATCGTTCTCGGCGTCGCGGCCGGGGCAGTTGCTCTGGTTCTCGTGCTGTCGATGTGCCACGTGGCGGGCAGGTCGGACGAGGCCATGGAGAAGATGGCCAAGAAGTACGGGTGGGAGCGCCTCTAGCGTGACCCGCCCGGAGCCAGGCGGCAAGGATGGATAACGTCCTTGCCGCCGAAGTATTTTTATTGAAAAAAGACGGAGCTTTGTTTATAGTGGAGAGACGAATTCGGGCGTTTAGCTCAGTGGTAGAGCGTTCCGTTCATCCCTCACTCTTTGATACAATCGCTTATATGGGCGCATAGCTCAGCTGGTTAGAGCGTTGCATTCACATTGCAAAGGTCCCTGGTTCGAGTCCAGGTGCGCGCACATAAATTCGGCCGTTAGGGGCAAATTTTCGTACCTGGACTCGAAAGAGAGGCTCGACGCGAATAAGACTTCTGATACGTATTGATAGGGCGATGAATAAGTT
>DATJQA010000085.1:0-5042 GCA_035506115.1 Minisyncoccota bacterium
TCCGGCCGGCCGGCATTCACCATCGGCTCCAAAGCTAAGGTCATCCCCGGCCGAAGGCGTTCGCCGGTGCCGGGCGTGCCAAAATTATAGACCGCCGGATCCTCGTGCAGATCTTTTCCGATACCATGGCCGGTCAAAGCCCGAACAACGGAGAAGCCGTTCGCTTCGACGAACTCCTGGACCGCGTGGCCGATATCACCGAGCGTTCGGCCGGGCCGGGCGGCCTTAACGGCCCGCGCGAGCGCTTCTTCAGTTACCGCAACGAGCTTGCGCGTCCGCGCCGAGATCTTCCCGACTGGCACGGTCACAGCGGCGTCAACATAATAACCCTTATGAATAAGACCCAGGTCGAGCTTAACGATATCACCTTCCGCAAGTTGACGACCGCCCGGCAAGCCGTGCACAACGCCGTCGTTCACCGAAGCACAAAGTGTCGCCGGATACGGCACCGCCGCGCCGTCCGGCTGGTAACCCAAGAAAGCCGGCGTATCGCCGGGCGCGGTAATTAACTGGTAAGCCAAGGCATCCAGCTCTTTGGTCGTGATGCCTGGTCGGACCGCTTTCTTCAAAGTGGCCAAAACCGCGCCGAGGCGCTTGCCTGCCTCGGTCATCAAGAGTATTTCTTTCTCGTTCTTTAGCGTCGTCACTTAAGGGCCGGTTTAAGATGCCGGAGGACGTTCTCGAATACTTTATACGGTTCCGGCCGACCGTCAACTTTCATAATCGGATATTTAAGCTTCTTCAGATAAGCGAAGATAGGCTTGGTCCGCTCCGCGTATTCTTTCAATCGGACCACAATGACCTTCGGATTATCGAGCGTCCGCCGATAGAACGGCCCGCCGCAAACCGGACAGTGCTTCGGATTCTTCGACGGATAATATTTCGTGAGGAGTGGCGCGTGGCAGATCTTGCACAGCAATCTGGCGCTGTTCCGCTCCATCGAATGTTTCGAATCAACGTCGAGCTGGATAAAGAACATCTTCTTCCGGCCATAGAGCTTCTCGAGAAGCGGGATGAGCCCCTCCGCTTCATACATCGTCCGCGGCGAGCCGCTGAAGACGACGCCCCAACCGGCAGCAGCAAGCATCTTCACTTCCTTTTTGACCTCGCGCAGCGTGAAGCTCGGCGTGACCAAGCGGCCAGTGTCAAAATTTTTCCTTTCTCGGCGGATGACCGCCTCTTTTTGCCGCTTTGGATCGTGGACGACCGATTCCAAGAACCGGCCGGTATCGAAATGGATAAGGCCAAGTTTGTCGGCTAAAAGATTCGCCTGTGTTCCCTTTCCTCCGCCCGGCGGAGCGTATAAAGCCACTGCGATACGTTGTTGGATCATGGGACAATTGTACCGAAAAAACGCCCAGAAACAAAAACCCCGCCTTTGGCGGGGCCTATGATACATGTCCGAACAAATCTATAATTCGTCGTACTCGCGCACCGTAAGCTGCGAGTTCACCTGACGCATCGTCTCGAGAGCCACCGCCACAACGATAAGAAGAGCTGTGCCGCTTATAGTGAGGACCGAAATACCGGTCAATTGCTGGACGATAAGCGGCAGAACAGCGATGAGACCGAGGAAGAAGGCGCCGAAGAGAGTCACTCGGTTAACGATGTTCGAGAAGAATTCTGCCGTCCCCTCGCCCGGCCGAATGCCCGGGACAAAGCCGCCGGAGCGCTGGAGATTCTTCGCCACTTCTTCCGGATTGAAGGTGATAGCCGTGTAGAAATAGGTGAAAACGAAAACGAGAATGAAATAAAAGACGCCGTAATATAAACGGTTGTTCAAGAACCGGAGCACCCAGTCGTTCAGGGTCTGGGCCAAGCCCGGCGAGACGATGACCGTGAGCTGGGCCAGGAACTGCGGGAAGAGCAGAACGGAGATGGCGAAGATAAGCGGGATCATGCCGGCCTGGTTCACCTTGAGCGGCAGATAGCTCGAAGCGCCGCCGTACATCTTGTTCCCGCGCACGCGCCGGGCGTAGGCGATGGGAACCTTCCGCTCGCCTTCGTTCAAGTAAACGACGCCGGCGATGACCGCAATGAGTGCCACCGCGAATCCGATATAGGTCGGCAAGTGCGCCGGTTCGGTCGGCGAATAGGTCGCGATAGCCTGCATCGCATCGCTCGGTAAACGACTCACAATGCCAGCCATGATGATGAGCGAGATGCCGTTCCCGATCTTTTGTTCCGAGATGAGTTCGCCGAGCCAGAGGGTCAGCATCGAGCCGGTCGTGATGGCCGCCACGTTCACGAGCAAGTGAAAGAAATCCGGTTTATCGATGACCTTTTGAGCCACGAGCAGCATCAGGAAGGAATAGGCCTGAAGGATAGCGAGCGGCACCGAGATGATGCGGGAATACTGATTGAATTTCGCCTGACCACGTGCGCCTTCTTCGTAATACATCTGCTTGAATTTCGGGAAGATGATGGTGAGGAGCTGCATAATGATTGTCGCCGTAATGTACGGTCCCACCCCAAGCATTGCCACCGAGAGTCTCTGCAGACCGCCACCCGAAAAGAGGTTCAAAAATCCAAAGAGGGCATTCCGGTCGAAAAAGTCCTTAAGGCGCGTCGCGTCCACGCCCGGGATAGGCACCGCGGCCAAAAGACGGAAGGCCACCAGGAGGCCGACGACGATCAAGACCTTCTTGCGAAGGTCCGGAATGGTGAATATCTGAAGAAGGCGGTCCATGGATGTCTTTCAATGATACCTTATTCGAGCACTTTCCCGCCCGCGCTTTCTATCTTCTTTTTCGCCGGTGCGGAGACCTTGAGACCCTTCAAATGGAGCGGGAAGGAAATACCCCCATCTCCCAGGACCTTCACTACGCCCTGATACCGGCTCGGAACAAGCTCATGCTCTTTTAGGAGCGCGATCGTAACAACGACCGGCGCCTTGCCGGCCAGCGTTTTCAAACGACGCTCGAGCATTCCGAGGTCGAGCAAAAACGGCTTCGGTCCTTTCGGCTTATTGCGAAAACCGCGGAGCTTCGGCAGGCGGATAAGAAGGTCACGAGAGGCCGGCCGGATGACGTGGCCGGAGCGCGACTTCTGACCTTTCTGACCGCGGCCCGAGGTCGTCCCGCGCTTCCCGCCGCGTCCGATGCGCCGGGCCGTTTTCCTGTTAAGTTTTGAAATTTGATGAAGCTGCATAGCGGTTTATTTCTTGAGCATCTTTAAGGCCTCGATGGTCGCCAAAGCGTTCGTCAGCTTGTTCGGTGTCCGGCCTAAACACTTCGCGGTCGCATCTTTCACGCCGGCGAGCGCCAAGACGGCCCGGACCGAACCGCCTGCTTTGAGCCCATGACCCGCCGAGGCGGGCTTCAGGATGACCTTCGCGGCGCTGTATTTTGCCAAAACCTCGTGCGCGATCGTGCGTCCGTCTTTCAGGACCAATGTCACGAGCGCTTTCTTGCCTTCGGTCTTCGCTTTTGCGACGGACGACGCCACGTCAAGGCCTTTGGCCACGCCGACACCCACTCGTCCCTTGCCATCGCCCACGACCACCGTCGCCCGGAAACGGAACCGCTTGCCGCCGGCCACGACGCGCGTGACGCGTCGGAGATCAAGAACGCGCTCATTGAACTCGTCCTTCACCGCATACCGGTTGTTCCCCCGTGGGTACCGACCACCACCTTGTCCGTTCTGTTGATAAGCCATGTTCTTAGAATTTTAGACCGCCTTTCCGCGCCCCTTCAGCCAGCGCTTTTACTCGACCGTGGTAAGCATACGACCGACGATCAAGAACGACGTTTTCGATCTTGGCCGCCGCCGCTTTTTTAGCAATGAGCTCGCCGACCTGGGTCGCCGCCGCGCTTTTTGCAAGGCCGGCACCTTTCTTAGGAAGCTCTCGGCTCGAAGCCGCCACGATTGTCCGGCGCGCTTCGTCGTCGATAAGCTGGGCGTATGTTGACGTATTGGAACGGAAGACCGCCAAGCGCGGCCGGGCGGCCGTGCCGATGATCTTTGATCGGGTTCGGGCGACGCGTCGCGTTTTTCTGCTGTTCAAAGCTTTGCGCTGGTTCATGATGATAGTTATGCCGCCCCGGCGGTTGCGGTCTTCTTGCCGGCCTTGCGGGTAATGACCTCGCCGAGATAATGGATGCCTTTGCCCTTGTAAGGCTCGGGCTTCTTAAGGGCTCGGACCTCGGCCGCAAAGCGACCGACCATTTCCTTATCGATACCGGCGACCTTTATCTGGTTCTTTTCGACAGCGACCGTGAGACCCTTCGAGATGGGTACGCGGACCGGGTTAACAAAACCAAGAGAGAGAACGAGCGTCGTCCCTTCAAGAGCCGCTTTATAGCCGACGCCCTCGATCTCAAGGATCTTTTCGTAGCCGACCGTCACGCCCTGGACAGCGTTTCGAACAAGCGACCAAGCCGTTCCGGCGTTCGCCCGCGTTGTTTTTATATCTTGAGTCAACGTCACCTTTATGCCTTCCGGCTCGGACTTCATTTCGACAGCGCGCGGCACCGTGACCGAGAGCTCGCCTTTCGGGCCTTTCACGGTCACGCGGCGGTCGTTGATGGAAACCGTTACGCCGGCCGGCACAGGAATGTGTTTTTTTGCGAGTTTGGACATGATTACCAGATCTCAAAAAGATATTCACCGCCCAACTTCTTTTTCCTGGCCTCCTTGTTGCTGACCAAGCCATCCGGCGTCGAAATGACCCCGATGCCCTGGTTCTGTCTGACCGGCTTCAGGTCCCGATAACCGACGTAGATGTGCCGGCTCGGCTTGGAGACGAGCTTAAAATCCGTCATGGCCGGCTGGCCATTAGTGTACCGGAGCTTGAACTCGAGCATCGGCTTCTTGCCGACGGCCCGTTTCTCTGCCGAAACAAGATAGCCGGCAGTTGCCAAGAATTTCCCGACGGCAAAATCGAAGTTCGAGAAAGGCGCGAGGACGATTTCTTTGTCAGCCCGCTGGGCATTCTTTATTTTTGCGAGAAGGTCGTAGTACATAGAAGTTTACCAGGAAGCTTTTTTCACTCCGGGGATCTGGCCGCGCGTCGCCATTTCGCGGAAGCAGATGCGGCAGAT
>DATJQA010000086.1:0-11677 GCA_035506115.1 Minisyncoccota bacterium
AGGTTTCCGTCTGAGAGCTCGAAGAAACGCCTTTCGTCTCGCGGTATCCATCATACTGGCCGCGCACCGTTCTTTTCTTGATGTCGTTCGCCGTCATGGACCGGAGCGTCCGCAAGGCAGCCAGGCGTGCTGCCCGGATAGAAGCCGCGTCGAAAGTGGCCGGCTTTTCCATCGCGATAAGCGCGAGGAGCTGGAGCAGATGGTTCTGGCCGAAATCCCGCAGCGCACCGACACCTTCGTAGAACTCGCCCCGGCGTTCTATTCCGATCTTTTCCCACGCCCGGATGGTCACGCGTTCGATATATCTCCGATCCCAAGCTGGCGCGAGAAAAGAGTTAGAGAAACGGAACGCCAGGATGTTCTGAACGGTCTCCTTGCCAAGATAATGGTCGATACGATAGATCTGCTCTTCGCGGAAAAGCCGCCCAAGCAGAAGATCGAGGGCCTCAGCCGTCTCCAGATCCTTACCGAAAGGTTTCTCCACGATGACGCGCGTCCAGCCCTCTTCCGGACTGCACGGCTCGGTGAGCTTCGACTTATCAAGGTGACGCAGGATAGGCTCGTAATACTCCGGCGGCACGGCCAGATAGAAAAGCTTGTTCGAGCAGACCCGCCAGGCGCCATCCTTCTGCCCCAAATACTCGGCCAAGCGCTCGTAGCCAGTCGCGTCTTCGAACAAACCCTGCTTATAAATGAAAAGCCTCGAGAATTTTTCCACCAGCTCCCGCTCATCCTCCGGCGGCACACCGATGATATCGCGGACCTTCTTTTGGACCTCCTCGTTCGTTAATTCCTGACGCGAGAAACCGACCACCTGGAAAAGCGAGGGCAGAAGTTTGCGGCGATATAAGTGAAAGAGGGCCGGAATGAGCTTCCGGTGCGCCAGGTCGCCGGTCATACCGAAGATGACAAAGATGGTCGGCAGCGTGGCCCGTTCGGAGTTCGTCATACGACGGTCATTCTAGCAGAAAATAAAGGCGTGTTCATTTCGACTCCGCCGTTTCCGTTCGAAGCGCCTTGCTCGCGCCAGAGCGCGGCGTAAAGACCGCCTTTCTTGAGAAGCGCTTCGTGCGTCCCCTGCTCTTCGAGCCGGCCTTTCGCGAGCACATAAAGCCGGTCGGCGTGCATCACGGTCGAAAGCCGGTGCGCCACCATCACCGTCATCAGGTTCGGCCGCGTCTTCGTTATTTCTTTGATCGTTTCGGTGATGGACTTTTCTGTCAGCGAATCCAAGCTGCTCGTCGCTTCGTCGAAAATGACGAGGTCCGGATCACGCAACAATGCCCGGGCGATGGCCAAGCGCTGGCGTTCGCCGCCGGAGATCTTGATGCCGCCCTCGCCGATCTTCGTTTCCAAACCTTTGCCGCCCCGTTCGATGATGGGTAGAGCCGCCGCCTGGCGGAGCGCTGTCAGGCATTCCTCGTCGGTCGCTCCCGGCCGGACGAACAAAAGATTTTCGCGAATGGTCCCGGCAAAGAGTTGAGTTTCCTGAGAAACGTAACCGATGCGCCGCCGAATGAGCTCGTAATCGATGTGCTCGCTCGCCGTTCCATTCACGAGCGCCTGTCCGCTGGTCGGTCGATATAATCCGACGAGCAGCTTGACCAGCGTTGTCTTCCCGGATCCTGAGGGGCCCACGAAAGCAATGGTCTCGCCGCTTTTGAGCGAAATGTCCACGCCCCGCAACGCGGGCGGTTGTCCTTCGTACGCAAAAATAACTTTCTTGAACTCGATGTTCGTAAGCGCACCGATATCCACCGGATCTTTGGCCTTCGGTGCCGGCTTGGCCGCCAAGACCTCCTCGACCCGCTCCAAGCTGGCGCGGGCTTCCTGATAGTTCTGGGAAACGGTTCCCAGGTCCCCCAGCGGACCGAAGATGGCGAAGGAGTAGAACAGCAAGCTGAAAAATTCGCCGAGCGTGATGGTCCCCGTGGCGATGAACCACAGCATGAGCAGCATGATGCCCGACCGGGTCGCGTTGATGGTCGTGCCCTGAATGAAGCTCAGTGTCCGGATGGTTCTTACTTTCTTCAGCTCCAAACCCAAGATGTGCGTATTGACCTCGTTCAAGCGCTTCGTTTCCTGGTCTTCCAACCCCAAACTTTTCACCAACTCCACGTTCCGGAGGGTCTCGGTCGTCGCGCCCGCCAGTTCCGCCGTTTCCCGAACGATGGTCCGTTGAGCATCCCTGATGCGCCGACCGATCCAGAACGTAACCCCGCCGACGATGGGTAGAACAAGGAAGTAAGCAAGACCGATGATCCAGTGGACAGCAAAGGCGTAGGTCACCACAAAGGCGATGCCCACCAGGGAAAGGAACACGATGTTCACGAAATTCGAGACGAGATTCTGAACATCGAGCCGCGCTTTCTGGAGCTTCTGGAGCAACTCGCCGGAACGCTGGTCCTCGAAGACCGCGTACGGCAACGAGAAAGCGTGGGCGATACTTTCCCCGTAGAGTCGCGCCCCGACCCGCTGGGTCACGACGTTCACGTAGTAGTCCTGGAAGTTCTTGGCCACGCGCGAAACGAAGGCCACGCCCATCGAAGCCAAGATGAGCCAGGCAACACCGCGCAAGAAAATTACCGGCGCCATCGTTCCGACGCGGGAGGCGTAGTTATCGATGATGAGACGTAATATCTGCGGGTCGAGCAACGAGAAGACCTGGTTTATGACCGCCAAGGCCAACGCACCGAAGAGAATGCGCCGATACTCGCCGAGATAGCGGAAAAGCAACTTCATCGTTCGTCCTTAAAAACCAAGCTTTTCCTGAACGAAGATGATGGACCCGGCCCGGCTGAACCTCCTTGTTCACGATAAGTAACTTGCTCACGAAACTCCCGGGCACACCATAGGCTTTGTGAGCTCGCTCGGATTCGAGCGGCAGGACATATTCGTAGATGCGCTTCATGCCTTCGTCGACGTTCTTCACTAATTTTTGTGTCCCGACCACCCAGACGACGTGCGCCGCTCCATAAACGTAAGCCGGTAATTGGCTCCCGGTATTCGAAGCGATAAGAACTTTGCCGTCCTCGGTCACTGCGTGAACGCTCCCGATGACGTAATCCGGAGCCGCCGCGCGGCGCCGTTTCTCCCCTGCTTCGGCCTTACTGTCCGGCGCGAGATACTTCGCGCGTACGGAGCCATACCGGCCCGACTCGTTCAGGTCTTTCGCAACACCCAAGGTATCAAGCGTCACGGACGTCATCGTCATCACCTCCGCGCCGGCCGGTATGAGCTCGGCGATAGTTTCCTTCGCCTCCGCGCCAGTCGCCGCTACCCGCACGGCAAAGCCGTTCGCCTCGAACGCTTTCTTCGCTCTTTCGACCGCTCCTACCTCCGCTAATTTATCGAACATATCTTTTAATATTTTGATGATTATTTTATCAACACTTTGACCTATGAATAAGCTTCGTGAAACGCCTCAGAACATTCAAGGTATGAGCCAGATCGATGGCGTAGCGGACCTCTTGACCGACCCGCTCGTCTCTGACCAATCCAGCCGACTTAAGGACCTTAAGATGCTGAGAAACCGCCGGCTGGGAAATGCGGACCGCGCGCACTATCTCTGTAACGCTCTTCGGGCCCTTCATCAGAGCCTCCAAGATACGATACCGAGTCGCGCTTCCGATCGCTTTTCCTAAACCGTGGATGTCGTCGCAGAACTCGCTCATATGATAAGCATATTAGCATATACTTATATATAGAACAAGCCGAATATCCCCAGGCCTGATCGCGACCCTCTCCTAACGGCCCAGAGCCAAGACCTTGGCGGTATGCCTCATAAGACCTCCCAGGGCGATGAGGAAGAAAATGAAGGCGAAGACCCAACCGATTATCGGCACCAGACCGATAATGGCCAAAAGACCCACGCCGAGAACGATGGACTGCCAGGTGACCGGATGAACATCCTTCTTGGCCACGTATTTTATGGCGATGCTGCCCAGAAAGATGCCCGCACCCAGGCCGGCAAGGATAAGATGGGTCAGGAAAACGAGCAGAACGAGCAAACCAAGCGGCGCCCCGACGACCGTGAGGAGCAGACCCACAACAACGACCGGCGTCACCACTAAGGCTAAGAAACCGTACAAAAGGTCTTTTTTCCAACCTCGCAAAGTTTCGCGTACGAGCGCCGTCACGCCCGCCGGGAACAAGAAGAAGAACGCGAGCGCCATGATGATGCCCATGACGAGCTTGGTCAGCCACCAGGCGCTGAGGATCGAGAACACGAACATCTTCGCGTCCTCTCGGTTCATCCCAAAAACAGAGGCGGGTTCTGGTTGAGGCTCGAACGTCACTGCGCCGCTTATCTCCGCACCGTTCGAGATCAGCGCCGCCTGAGGCGCTTGATAGGTCAAAGCGCCTTCCACCTTGGCACCGTTCCCGATAACAAGCTGCTTCGCTTTAGCCCAAAGATCACCCGCGACAGAGCCGTTAACATCTACGTTCTCACCGATCAATTGAGATGGACCACTCGAAATGCCTTCGTAAACTATCTGACCACCGACCACCGTCATAGAACCGACTCTCGCGTTCTGGCCAATGTTCACCTTCCCGCCAAGGACCAAAATTTCACCGCTCACACTATCGTTCACCGTCACATTTCCGCCGAGAATGCGCAGGTCTCCGCCGATCGGTCCGGAAATGTTCACGTTTCCCCCGACCACCAGGGCGTCCTGAACGACGGCGCCGGTCACAAAAACAGTGCCGCCCGCCACGCCGAGGTCGCCTTGAACGTTCCCTGCGATAACGACCGTCCCGCCGCCGGCGTAAAAGTTCCCGGCAATCGTCTCCCCTTGCGGCAGGGCGTAAGTGTTCCCGCCCGCGAACGTCGCCGCGAGAGCGACCGGCACGAACATGCCGCCGGAAAGCACGAGCGCCGCGCCCGCAACAAAGATCTTTCGGCTCATGATGATATGACTGGCTTAGAAATGATGACCTTATATATCAGGATACTCCGCTCGGACGAACTGCGCCACTTGGGCCGCGTTCCGAGCGCTCATGAGCCGCGAACGCAAAGCTCGAGCGCCGCGCCAACCTGTAATGTAAGCCGCGTAATGCTTCTTCATCAGGTCGAACGACTTCCGGCCGGCAAAAAGTTCTTCGTACAGGAAAGTATGTTCGAGCATCGCCCGGAGACGCTCCGCCGGGGTCGGCGACGTTCTCCTGGTCCGATCGAAAAACCACGGATTCCCAAAGACGCCCCGGCCTATCATGACGCCATCCGCGCCGCTTTCCCGGGCACGTGCTTCGGCCTCGGCCAGATCGCGGACGTCACCGTTGCCGATGACGACCAGCCGCTCTTTTTTCGTCCCGAATCGCGCCTGAACGAGCGCGACCGCCCGCCCGACCGCTTCCCAGCGCGCCGGCACTAATGACATCTCCCTTCTGGTTCGGGCGTGGATGGTCACCGCTGCCGGCGCTGCTTCGAGAAGCGCTCCAAGCCACTCCTCCAAAATATCGTCATTGTAGCCAAGTCGGGTCTTCACCGAGACCGGAAGGTGGCCAGCCCCACGCTTCGTTTCCGAAATTATCTCTTGGGCCAACCGCGCGTTCTTGATGAGCGCCGCTCCGGCACCTTGGCGTTCCACATTCTTCTGCGGACAACCCATATTTATATCGATACCGTCGAAACCCAGCTCTTTCAACAAGCGAGCGCTCTCGAAAAAATTCGCCGGCGTGGCGCCGAAAAGCTGGGCCACGATGGGCCGCTCGCTCTCCGTGTAGCTCAGATCGAGAAGCAACTTTTCCCGTCCCCGGGCCGCCTTGACCGGGACCTTTCGGCCGGTCGCGCCCGTCGCGACCAGACCGTCCGCCGAGACGAACTCCGTCCACATCACGTCCGGTTTCCCATAGCGCGCGATGATGCGCCGGAAAGCCGCGTCGGTGACGTCGGCCATCGGCGCCAAAGCGAAAAACGGCCGAGGCAATTTTTGCCAAATTGATTTCATAGAAAACAATCGCCGAATTGACGCCTCACTCCGAAGAAGCTGTGACCCGCTCCTTAACGCCGGCGTAGACCGCCGCGGAGATCTCTCTGATAGCGCTTGTCATATTGTCCCGGTCAGAACCGCGTGTCATAACGCAGATCAGATACGGTCGCTTCGGATAGTAGACGATGCCGCAGTCATGAAGTTGACTGGTCGCCGCCCCGCCCTCAAGCGCCCGCTCGCCGAACTTATGGGCCACGACCGTCCCGACCGGCACACCGGCGACCAGGCCATCGGTATAGGTCGATCTCGTGAGATACTCCAAAGCTCTTTCCGACATCTCTTCGTCAAGATATGAGGCATTGTACAAAATGCGGAAGAACGAGGCATAATCCTTGACCGACATGAAATCTTCCGTCTGGCCAGGATTCGGGACCGAGACACCCAGCGCCTCGAACGTGGCGTTCAACCTATCCTGCCCGAGATGATTAACGAGGGTCGCAGCGGCGGCGTTGTCCGAATCTTCTATCATGCGCGCGATGAGCTCATCCGCCGTATACTTTTCGTGCGGCTTAAGATCCTCGGCCGGCGGAACATTCTGCGGATACTGAGCGGTCCCGGTGAGAAATTCCAATTTTTCCCTCAGTAGGCTCGGATCATCCTCGGCCCAATGAAGATAGGACATCATGATCGGCACCTTGAGCAGGCTCGCCGGACTGAAAGGCATGCCTTCGTTATCTCCGAACCAGGGCCCGTTCGTCATATCGCGGAAATAGACAGCAACGTCGGTTATACCCGGCGTTGTTTGCCACTTATCGATGGCGGGTTGGATGTTCTGCCAAAAATTTCCGAAGAGGACGCGGGCCTGGAGAGAATCTGAGTCGCACTCCAAAAGGGGGCTGGTAAGCACGCCGCGGCTGCGGTATTCCCGGCTCGAGGTGACCTGACGATCGGTCGCTTGCCGAACAAGCAATGCTGTTCCCCAACCGACCAAGAAAATCAGGATGTAGGATATTATCCTGATGATTAAGGCGCGTCTGGTGCCCGCGAACATATTCATCAACGAGGATAGAGATACTGAAAAAGCCGACGGTGGATCGTCCGATAACTATATCAGTATCTCCTAAAAATAGCCTGCGAGCCAGGGCCTGTCTAACCGTGGATCTCCTTCTCCTTTTCCGCGATCATCGAGAGCGTTCGGACAACGGTGTCCGGGTTCAGGGACATGCTTTCGATACCGAGCCGGACAAGCATCGCGGCGAATTCGGGGTAGTCGGACGGCGCTTGGCCGCAGATGCCGATGTACTTCCCTTTCTCGAGACACTTCTTGATGATGGTCTCGATGAGCTTCACGACCGCGCCGTTCCGTTCGTTCGTCACCTTGCTCACGATGCTCGAATCGCGGTCGAGACCCATAGTGAGCTGGGTCAAGTCGTTCGAGCCAATGGACATGCCGTCAAAGATGGCCAAATACTCGTCGGCCAATAGGATGTTCGACGGAATTTCGCACATCACGTATATCTTCAGTTTCGAATCGGACTGTTTCGAGAGGCCGTTCGCCGCCATCGTATCGACGCACTTCTGGCCTTCTTCTGGCGTCCGGCAGAACGGTATCATCGGAATGACGTTCGTAAGCCCGATCTCCTCGCGCACGCGCTTCATCGCCTTGACCTCCAGGCCGAAGGCCGGAGCGAAGTCGGGATGGTAGTAGCGGGACGCGCCGCGCCAGCCGATCATCGGGTTCTCCTCGTGCGGTTCGTAGAGCTCGCCGCCGATGAGTTTGGAGTATTCGTTCGTCTTGAAGTCCGAGAAGCGGACGATGACCTCGTTAGGGTAGAAAGCCGCTCCGATCTTGGCGATACCGTCGGCCAGTTTGTCCACGTAGAAAGCCGTCTTATCGGCATAACCGCCGGCCACTTTATCTATCGCATTCACGATATGTTTAGTCTCCGGCGTGTGTTTATGTTTCAGCTTTTCGTAATCGATTAGGGCGTTCGGGTGGATACCGATGTGCGACGCGATGATGAACTCCTCGCGCGCCAGCCCGACGCCTTTAACCGGCAAGAAGTGGTTCTTGAAGGCCTCGTCCGGCGCCCCGATGTTCACCATTATCTTCGTTTTCGTTTCCGGCATTTTGTCGAGATGATGCTCGACGGTCTCAAATTGGCTTTCGCCTTCGTATATCTTGCCGACGTTCCCGCTCGAACAGTCCACTGTCACCATTTGGCCTGTCTTGAGGACCCGTGTCGCCGAAAGCGACCCGACGATGCACGGAATACCGAGCTCGCGCGAGACAATAGCGGCGTGGCTCGTCCGGCCGCCCTTATCGGTGACGATGGCCGAAGCGATCTTCATGATGGGCTCCCAGTCCGGGTCCGTTATCTCGGTGACGAGCACTTCGCCTTTTTGGAACTCGCCGATGTGCTTCGCATCCTTGATGACCCGCACCTTGCCGGCCGCGATCTTCATCCCGACGGCCGTCCCCGTAAGAAGCGTCTTGCCCGGTGCGCCTTTCAGGATATATTCCTTGTAGATGTTCTTATCGGACGACGAATGCACCGTTTCCGGGCGCGCCTGGACAATGAAGAGCGTCCCCGACTTTCCGTCCTTCGCCCATTCGATATCCATCGGTTGATGCTGGCCGCGCTTCTGCGAGAAGTGGTCCTCGATCTTCGTGCCCCACGTCGCGAGCTGAACGATCTCGTCGTTCGTGAGCACGTACTGGGCTCGGTCTTTGTCCGAAACCGGCTTTTCCACGATGCCGCGCTTCGCGTAGATGATCTTGTGTTTCTTCTCGCCGAGGTTTTTCGTGACGATGGCCTTGAAGCCCTCCTTGAGCTTGGGCTTGAAAACAATGTACTCATCCGGCGTGACCTTCCCCTGCACGATCATTTCGCCCAAACCGTAGGAGGCGTTGATAATGATGACGTCCTCAAAACCTGTTTCCGTGTCGAGCGTGAACATGACACCGGAGCAAGCCAGGTCGGAGCGAACCATCTTCTGAACACCGACGGAGAGCGCCGCGTCAAAATGCGAGAAGCCCTTGTCCACGCGGTACGAGATGGCGCGGTCCGTGAAAAGCGAGGCGATGCACTTTTTGGTCGAAAGCAGAACGTCCTTGATGCCCTTCACGTTCAAATAGGTCTCCTGCTGGCCGGCGAACGAGGCGCCCGGCAGGTCTTCGGCCGTGGCCGACGAACGAATAGCGACATCGGGGTCTTTGCCAAATATCTTGCCCAGTTCGGCGTAGGCCTCCGTGATGGACTGAACGAGGTCGGGCGGCAGATTGGCCTTCAATATCATCTCCCGAACCGCTTTCCCGCGCTTCTGGAGGTTCTTCATATCGTGCGTATTCAAACCCTCCAACGCTTTTTTGATGCCTTCCTTGAGGCCGGTCTCATCCAAGAAATAGCGATAGGCCTCGGCCGTGATGGCAAAGCCGTTCGGGACGTTCACGCCGAGCGGCACGAGATTCTGGAACATTTCGCCCAAAGCCGCGTTCTTCCCACCCGCCCGCGGAACATCCTGAATACCCAACTTATCGAACCACGCTACGTATTTTTCGTTCATGTATTTTTTGTTTAGGACTTTTTATTTTTTTCTGGAACATACCCATCCTTCGCTCGTTGAGCTTCGGAGGGTCACCCTCTTACGAGGGTGAAACAGCACCGAAAAACGCGGCGCCTCTTGGCGCCACTCTTATTGTAGCATATGAGTTTATTGGGCTTATCCCCTGTTGAGCACCGACCTGGACGATATCCAAACGATTCTCTCCTCACCTAAAGCCATAATCGAGTTATGAATTTAGGTGAGGGGCGGGCCGCAGCGAATGAAGCTGCGGTCCGCCTTGTCTAGCTAGGGTTCTACGCTCCGGCCCCGTTGGGCGATCGCGAATTGAGCATCGACCATGACTTGGCAGTCGTCGCAATCCAAGCCGACGTAGTCGACGCGATGCGCCCGAACGTGCCGATCAAGGTGGTCACGCACCGTGTAGTTCAGAGCCAGCGGCTTCCAGTACTTCGTTCCTTCGGTGGCGACGTTGTCCTCATTGAACAGCACACACATCGCCTCAACGTTGAACAGTACCCTCTCTTTGTAGTGCGGCCATTTGAACGGACCGAATGTGGCCTTGATCCGGATAGTCTTCTCTTCCACCCAATCAAAGCCCTTACCATTCTCAATGCGGACAGGCTCAGCGGTCGTGTTGGACCAAAGGATGAAAATCTTCGGGTTGTCGAAGCGAAGCCTGAGCTCAGCGCGAAGTAACTCCATCGCCAGCTCGACGGTGAACGACCGCTCGGAACGAAACTTCTTCTTTCCCTGCGGCATTGCTATCCCCTCTTGGGATTGCCGAAGACCCTTCTCCAGCAGCCACCCTCTCGGTAGCGATCTGATCACGAATTGCTCCTGACCAAATCGCTACCGAGGTACATCAAAGAACGTGGACATATAGTACACTAATTATACATATTAGTCAACTAGCGTGGAGGTGGTGCCAGCCACCATTCCCCCATTTTCTTACGGCTGCGTCGAGGTCGGAAGTGCACACCCGCTGAAGTCCGCCAATTTTTCGAGCTCCTGGTCCCCTTCTAATTTCTGTCCGTCCGGGGCGAGCCAGGTCGGATAACCTTGCACGCCTTTTTCCGTACACAACTGCACGTTGTTCGGACATTCCACGTAGTTCACGTAATGGAACGAAGCACCGAAACGATGTTTCTCGTTCTGGCAATGCGGGCACCAAGCGGCCCCGTACATCGTGATATTTTTCGCCGAGAGGCACTGGGCAAAAGCATCCAGGACCGTCGCCGGGTATTTTGTGGGCCACCAAGCGACCGCGACCGATAAGGCCACCGCGCCCACAAAAAGTATGATCGCGAACCAGACGAACTGCTTACTCATCGCAACAGTCAACGAGCTTCCCGACGATATCCTGCAGCGACCACGGCTTATCGGTCGCCGCCGTCTCCTTAATACCCTTCACATCAATAAGCTTCAAGCGCAGACCCCAGAAGAGCGAGTAGATACGGTAGGCGGCATCGAACATCTCCTTGGCTTTTTCTTTCTGCCCGTCGCCCTGCAATTTCGTGCCGACCTCCATCAAACGCATCGTGGTCGCCAGAAGATGCTTCGAGATACACCAGGTCTCTCCTTCGTGCTGCTCTTTCGGTAAAAGCTTCTGGAGCATCTCTTTCCGCACCGCGCGCACCTCGTTCAGAAGGTCGAAATACTCCGGTTTGCCGGTCTTTTCGCCCGTCATAAAGAAGTGCTCCTCGAGCGAGATGAGGTTCATCACGCCGATCGACAGGTCCTCGTCCTTCGAAAGATCGATGCCGGCGTCCTTCCGGGCCGCGTCTATCTTCTTCTTTAGCTCCTCGAACTGTTTTTGGTCCATGGATAATTTATCCCTAAGTATACCTCAGAACATCAGGATGAGCGTGCCGAGCGCGAGCATCGCCAGGCCGCCCCAAAAACGAAGGCTGCCCGTGCTCTGCTTCTTCCACTCCTGAGCCTTGGCCAAGATGGTCGGATCGCTCGCGAACCCTAGAATGACCACGAGCGGCGCCACGAAAATGATGTTATAGAGCAGAAGGAAGCCAAAACCTTCGAAGTAGGTCGTGCTGTCGTGGAGAAGGCCCAGCACGAAGAGATACGGCCCACCGGTGCACGGCAACTCGGTAAGGCCGACGAACGCGCCGAGCACGAACGCCGTCGGCACCGAAGCTTTTTCCATCAGTTTCGCCATCGGC
>DATJQA010000087.1:0-6555 GCA_035506115.1 Minisyncoccota bacterium
AAGAAAGACGGCCCATTGGGGAAACCCGGTGGGTCTTCTGCTTTTTATTCGGCCAGTTCTTTCAGTTTTCCCCCAAGCGTCGTTTCCACTTTTTCGTTCGCCCCGTCCACTATCTTCTGGAGTCGTTCTTTGCCTTTGAAGACCTGGTCTTCGGAAAGTTCTTTTCTGTCCTGGGCGGCTTTTACTTTTTTCAGAACCTCATCGCGATAAGCGCGGACCTTGATGCGCGCTTCTTCCGCCATTTTTTTCACCAATTTCGTGAATTCCGCCCGCCGTTCATCGGTCAAAGGCGGAAGCGTCACGCGCACCGTATTCCCATCGTTTGTGACCGAAAGACCCATTTTTGCTTCCGTGATGGCCTTGACGACGGCGCCGACAGCGTTCTTATCCCAAATATTGACCTCGATATCGCGAGGCGGCCGGATACCAAGCGAACCCAACTGTTTCACGGTCATCTGTTGACCGTAGATGTCCACGCGAACATCCTCGATGAGCTGAACGGACGGCCGATTCGTCCGGACGCCCTGGATCTCCTCGTGAAATTTGGCCACGGCCGCCTGAAGGCCAGCTTCCAGTTCTTTGATATATGGTTCCATACGAGAAGTGATTATACACCGCTCCGGCCGGAGCCGCTACGGGCTTCGAGAAGCGGCGCGAGGGCCGTCAGCTGCAAACGGGCGTTCAAGGGCGTATGAAAAGCGCTCCGGCGCAAAGCCATGAGCTCGTGCCACAACCGTCGGTGGTCCGGCCGGCCAAGCGCTTTCTGGTCGGCATAGATCAGCATCGCCAGCGCTCCCAAAAAATCATCGAGGTCAAAAGCGTCGTCATCCGCCACCATTTTTTTTACGAAGGCCGGCCGGGCCGCGGCGGAGGTCTTGAGATATTCTTCCGCCTGCAGGCGCGTTTTTTTGAACCGTTTGTCTTTTTGCGAACGGTACAAAAGGCCAGGCGCGCCGAAGGATGCGCGCGCCAGTTCTCTGGCCTCGGCGGCACCGAGTTTCAAAACTTCTTCCGCCCACAGCGCCACTTTACCTTCCGCGACGGGACCGAAATAAATTTTCTGAAGCCGCGAGCGCAAAGTCGGCAGCAAGCGCTCCGGATCGTCGAGAACGACGATGATGACGCCGCGCGGCGACGGCTCTTCGGTCACTTTGAGAAGCGCGTTCTCGGCTTCTTCGGTCAAAAGTTCGCCGGCGGCGACAACGACCAGGCGGTACGGGCTCCGATTCGAGGTCTGCCACAAAAAATTCTTTATTTCCCGCACGGCGTCGATGCCGATGGAGCTTTCTTCCGGCTTCGGCTCGATGAGCAAAGTGTCGCCGAGCACCGTATGCCCGGCCTCGTACTCGAACGCCCCGGTCTCGAGATAGGCCCCAAGATGCATCGCAAAGAGCGCCTTGCCTACCATCGGCGGCCCGAAAAAGATGTACCCGTGCGCCAAGCGCCGCTCATCCGCGAGACGGAGGAGATCCTTCCGAAGCTCGTCGTGACCGATAAGCATATTTGAGGCGCGCTCTATTTCTTATTGAGCAGGGTCTGCTTGTAAGTGTCCAAATGGTCCAAAATGATACCGGTTCCCTTGGCCACGCAGAAAATGGGCTCTTCGGCCACGTAAGCGGCGACGCCCAAGAAGCGCTCGAAGAATTCGGAAAGGTGATGAAGTTGAGCTGAACCGCCCGAAAGGATGATCCCCTTGCCCATGATGTCAGCCACGAGCTCCGGTGGCGTGTTGTTGAAAACGCTCTGGACCGAACCGGCGATCTCGATGAGGAGCGGGTTCAGGGCTTCGGCAATCTCGTTCGAGGTCATCAAAATATCCTTCGGCAAGCCGTTCACGAGGTTCCGGCCGCGGATCTGGCTCTCCATTTTGCTCTTCGTCGGCAATGCCGAACCTATTTCTATTTTCACCATTTCGGCCGTCTGTTCGCCGATGGCGAGCGAATATTTTTTCTTGGCGTAATCCGCAATGGCCGTATCGAACTTATTGCCAGCGACGCGGAGCGAGGACCAAGAGACGATGTTCCCGAGCGCGATGACGGCCACTTCCGACGTGCCGCCGCCCATGTTGACGATCATATGGCCAGAACGCGCGTTGATGGGAATACCGGCGCCCAGGGCGGCCAGGACCGGCTCCCGGACGATGAAGACGTTCCCGGCGCCGGCTTCGCTCGCGGCGTTCATCACGGCGCGCCGCTCCGTCTGCGTGATGCCGGCCGGCACGGAAATGATGACGTCCGGTTTGAAAATATTGAAGCGGCCGACGGCCTTGCTGATGAAATACGTGAGAAGCGCCTTCGTGATGTAGTAATCGGCAATGACGCCGTCCTTAAGCGGGCGGTAAGCGATTATCTCTTCCGAAGTTCGGCCGATCATCTCTTTGGCCTCGAGACCGACGGCCATGACCGTATTGCCGGGCCGACGGAGCGCGACGATGGTTGGCTCGTTGATGATAAAACCGCGTCCAGGCACGAAAACCACGGTATTCGCGGTGCCAAGGTCGATGCCTATCTTTCGGGTGAACATAAAGAAAATAAGGGCGTTTTCAGCCCTTATAATCTAATCCGAAAGCCGTTCCGGCGCAAGCTCAACGAACAACGTTAAGCCCCGTGTAATATCTTTATCTTCGCACCCAGCTTGTTCAACCGATTCACGATGTCCTCATACCCTCGGTTTATGGAGTAGACATTCCGCAAGATGGAGACACCGGGCGCAGCCAGCATGGCGATAAGGATGATGACGGCCGGTCGAAGCGCCGGCGGGCAGACCACCTCGGCGGCGCGGAACTCGGTCGGACCCTCGATGTAGAGCCGGTGCGGATCGGCGAGGATGATGTTCGCGCCGAGCTTTTGGAGTTCCATGTAGTAGATGGCGCGGTTCTCGTAGACCCAGTCGTGGATGAGCGTCGTCCCCTTGGCGCGCGCGGCGACAGGCACAAAGAACGGCAAATTGTCGATGTTCAAGCCTGGATACGGTTGCGGATGGATCTTCTCTTCGAGAGCGACGAGCTTCGACGGGAACGTTTTGATGTCCACGAGGTTCGTGAAACCGTTCCGGCTCAGGTAGCGCTTCAGTACCTTATACTTAAAACCCATCTTTTCGAGCTTCAACAGTTCGAGACCGAGGAAATCGATGGGGCAGCGTTCGATGGTGATGGACGAATCCGTCGTGGCGGCAATGGATAGAAAGAGCATCGCCTCGATGGGGTCTTCGCTCGGTTCAAAAACGACGTCCCGTTCGATATCCGGCATGCCATGAACGATCATCGTCGTCGTGCCAATGCCGTCCACCTTGACGCCGAGCGTCTCAAGATAATGCGCCACATCCTGGACCATGTAATTCGCCGAAGCGAAACGGAGGGTCGTGATACCGTCGCACCGGGCGGCGGCCATTAGAGCATTCTCCGTCACCGTATCGCCGGCTTCGTAGAGCACGACGTCGGCTGGCTTCATTTTCCTGACCGAAACGTGGTAATTCCCCTTGGTCGCCGTGATGCCGACGCCTAGTTTCTGAAGGGCGTAGAGATGCGGCCGGACGCTCCGGCGGCCCAATTTACAACCGCCCGGATAAGGCAATTGGAACTTCGGCAAGGCGTGCGCCAAAGGCCCCAGAAGCATCAGCACGCTTCGGGTTTTCATCGCCGCCGCCGTGTCCAATTTGTCCATTTGGAATTCTTTGGGCGGGATCACTTCGAGGTCCGTCTGGTTCAGCCACTTCACGGAGACGCCTATCGAAACCAACACTTCGAGAACGCGGTTCACTTCCTCGATGCGCGGCATGCCGCGGAACTCCGTCCGGCCCTTGTTCAAAAGCGAAGCGCAGAGCAAGCCGACGGCCGAGTTCTTGGACGTATTCACGCGGACACTGCCGGAAAGTTTGTGGCCGCCTTCTATCTGAAAGTTCATCGCGCCCGTGCCGACCGTTACAATGTCCCGATGGAGCGCCCGGCTTAACTTCGCCAGCGTCTCGGTCGAAAAGTTCTGCTCGCCTTTTTCCATCCGTGCCACGGCGCTTTGGCTCGTGCCGAGCGCTTTGGCGAGCTCTTCCTGGGTCAACCCGGCGCCTTCGCGAAGATCCGCCACGAACTGGCCGATCTGTTTCTGTTCTTTTGTTGCCATGACAGCATTATATCATATGTGATATATAAAACAACCCCGCCGGCGGCGGGGTTGTGGGCTGAACGTTTTAATCTATCCCCTCTTCCGTCTCCGTCTGATGGTCTCGGAACATCTGGTTCCGCAGAAAGTCAGCCAATGCCGAGACCTTCACGCGCTCCTGGATAGCCGTGTCACGAGCGCGCACGGTCACGTCATCGTTCTTCAAAGAATCGAAGTCCACCGTGATGCAATACGGCGTGCCTATCTCGTCTTGGGAGAAGTAACGCTTCCCGATATTCCCTCGGTCGTCCCAATCCACCATGAACTCGCGGCGCAGGTCTTCGTAGATAGTACGCGCCTTGCCGACCAGGTCCGGCTTGTTCGCGAGAAGCGGAAAGACGGCGGCCTTGTAGGGCGCCAGACGGAACGGCAACTTCAGATAAACGCGGCTCGGACCGCGGTCGCCCTCGAGCGGCCGCTTCGGGTCGTTATCCTCGGCATAGCTCGCCGCAAGGACGGCCAGAACGGAACGGTCCACGCCCCAGGTCGGCTCGATGACATGCGGCCAATATTCTTCCCCTGTCTCCTGGTCACGGTACTTCATGTTCGTGCCGGAGGCCTTTTCATGGTTCTTGAGGTCAAAATCCGTCCGGTAGGCCAAGCCGTAAAGCTCCTTTCGGCCGAACGGGAAATCATACTCAAAATCGATAGTTCGCTTCGAATAATGAGCTCGCTCTTCCGCCGAGATCTCGACCTCGTGGACCTTATCCAGCGGCAGACCCAGCAGGTCCATCCACTCAAGCATTTCCCGGCGCCACTTTTCGAAATAGGCCTGCCAGTCAGCATCCGACTTCGGCACCGGAATGAAATATTCTATCTCCATTTGTTCGAATTCGCGCGTCCGGAAGATGAAGTTGCCGGGCGTTATCTCGTTCCGGAAGGCCTTGCCGATCTGGGCGATACCGAACGGCGGCTTCTTGCGCGAGGTCTCAATGACCTGTTTGAAATCAACGAACATCCCCTGGGCTGTTTCCGGGCGGAAGTAGGCCGCATTCGCCTGCTCCTCGGCCGGCCCGAGGAAGGTCTTGAGCATGAGGTTAAACTGACGAGGAGGAGTAAAGCCGGGAATAACGCCGAAGCCGACTCCAGAAATTTCAGTGTCAGAGCTCTTATTCGTTTTACCCGGATGCTTTTCACGAACATGCTCAAGTAGCAAATCAGCGTTATCTGAGCGAAACCTCTCATGGCACTGCTCACACTCCACGAGCGGGTCCGAAAAAGTCGCCACGTGGCCGCTCGCCTCCCAAACCTTCGGGTTCATGATGAGCGCGGCGTCGAGACCGACGATATCGTCCCGCCGATGGACGTACCGGTCCCACCAAAGTTTCTTGATGTTGTTCTTAAGCTCAACGCCCAGAGGGCCGTAATCCCAGGAGTTCGCCAAACCGCCGTAGATCTCCGAGCCGGGGTAGACAAAACCCCGCCGCTTGGCGAGGCTGACGATCTTCTCCATAAGATTCTCTATCTGCATAAGTATTTCCCCATACTAATCTAAGACCAGGCGGACCGCAAACATCAGGGCTGAACGTTCACGTCCTTGTTCTTGCTGCTTATCACATCGTCCGGCAAACCCGTGTTCAACGATTGGTCGGTCTTCAATACGCTCTGACCGGTGAAATCATCGTTGGCAGTGAGCTTCGTCTCGCCGAGGATCTCCACCAAGCCACCCACATCATTCACGGCCGGCGTATTCTCCAGCTGAAAGATGGCCTCGACCGGATCGCCCAAAAGGCCCTTGCCAGCCGGCAAATTCGGGATGTCCCAGCTCATTTCGCCCGAAGCGGCGTTGAACTTGGGGACATAATTTATGGTGCTCGTCACAAGGCCCGTGAAATGGGTGTTGTTCTGAAGGAAAGCCGAAACGTGGACGTTCGAAAGATCGGTCGAATAATTCGTCAGGCGCCAGTGAACGGTGTACTGCGTCGGCGTGTTCACTTTCGGCGGATATGGCCCCGTATTGGTCGCGAATCCGCTCTTTTCGACATAGAAACCCAAGGCATTCAGGTCTGTCCGCCCAGCGACCTTCGTTTCGTTATCGGTAACAGACACGGTTTTCGCGGCGCCGGTATTCTCCGGAACGGTCGGCGATTCTATCTGGACGTGGAGCTTCACGCTGTAGTTCTTGTCGCCTAAGCGCTTGATGGGATAATCCTTTTTTATCGGCAAAGCCAGGTCCAGGTCATCGCTTTTCCCGGGTGTCACCTGAGCGAGCGCCGGCGTGTTCGCTTGGTTCCAAGTGAAAGTATTCGTCAAAGAGTTCAAGTAACCGTGCGAGCGGGCCCTTGTGAAATCCACCATTTCGCTGGTCACGGCGGCCGTAATGACCACGTTCTCGAGCGTGACGTTCGAATTATTGCGATAGGTCAGAATATAATTGAGGTTCTCCCCCGGCGGCGCGGCG
>DATJQA010000088.1:0-9031 GCA_035506115.1 Minisyncoccota bacterium
CTCGGGACGGACGACCGGTTCGGCGAGACCCAGAACCTGCTTACCTGGTTCGAGAACAATTTCAGTTTGAATTAACGTCCTCATGGCCGACGTCAATCACGTTTTTATCATCATCAAGTTCCTTTCCCTTTTCGTCCTGGCTTTCGGCGTGGCCATCTTAGCGGCCCCGGGACTCATCCGGTTCCTTTACCGCATCAAAGCCTGGAAGAAAAAGCCGCGCGAAGAGACCTTCGGCGGCGAAAAGACACCTTATTTCACAAAGCTTCACGCTGCGAAAGAAGTGAACACGCCGCGCATGGGCGGCATCTTGGTCTGGGGGACGGTGCTCGTCGTGACCGGTCTCACTTTTCTCGCGACCTTCATCGCTCCGGATTCGTTCTTCGCGAAATTGAGCTTCGTCTCGCGCAAAGAAACTTGGCTCCCGCTCTTCACGCTCCTTTCTGCTTCGCTCCTCGGTCTCGTGGACGATATCCTGGTCATCAACAACAAAGGCAAGTACGTCGGCGGCGGTGTTCGTCTTCAGGTTCGGCTGGCGCTTATCGCCGTGATCGCCATCCTTGGTGCTTGGTGGTTCTACTTCAAGCTCGGCTGGGCCAGTATCTACATTCCATTCTACGGGAACGTGGAGATCGACGGCCTGTACCTTTTGCTTTTTGTCCTCGTCGTCTTCGCGACCTTCTCCTCCGGCATCGTGGACGGCCTGGATGGTCTTTCGTCGGGCGTGCTTTTGCCCGTCTTCGCCGCCTACGGCGTCATCAGTTACGTGCGCGGTGCTTATGACCTCACGGCCCTTATCGTGGTCATCATCGGCGCCCTCGTGACCTATCTTTGGTACAACGTCCACCCGGCCCGTTTCTATATGGGAGAGACCGGCATCATGGGTCTCACGGTGACGCTTGCCGTCATCGCCTTCCTCACGAACGCCGTTCTTTTCCTGCCCATCATCGGCTTCGTGCTTGTCCTTGAATCCGGTTCCGTTATTATCCAGCTGCTTTCGAAAAAAATCCTGAGGCGGAAAGTTTTTCTCTCGGCGCCCATTCATCATCACTTCGAGGCCTTGGGTTGGCCGGAGTCCCAGGTGACGATGCGCTTTTGGATAATCTCGGCGATGTCTTCGGTCGTTGGTCTTATCATATTTTTCCTCGCCAGATTTCTTAGTTAGGTAAGTTTATAAAAAAACGAAAGACCGGCACCCAGAGGGTAGCCGGTCGGTATCATGTCGGGGGTTGTTAGGCCCGTCAGGTCCACGTCATACGGGACCCTTCCTTTCTTCTCCAAGCGCACCCGAGGCGCTTGATGGTTGGGCCCACTCTCGCCGTTGGCCGTTGTCGTTTTTAGGCCTTTACGGCGAGGTGAGACACATGATCAAGAACGCGATGGGTTTTGCGTTCCGCGCTAAGCAGCCTCCTTTCGGCTGTGTTGCGTTGTTGGCCTCGCCCCGGGGAGGGGGAGGTGAGAAGAAAGAATGAATAAGAGCGTCTGACGAGGGACTCGTCTTCGGGGAAGTGTGCGGTCACCCATACGGGATGGCGCCCTGTATTCCTCTCGGTGTCCGTCGTCAGATTAACTGCTGCGCATATACTAGCATATATAAAATATTTGTCAATACAACGAAATAAGCCGTTATTTTAAGGGCTTATTGTCGGCCCGGAGCGGGCCGTGGTATCCTGAAACCTATGGAAAATGTCTTCGAAAAGCGTCATCTGACGAAGAAGTCGGAGAATATCTCGGAATGGTATAACGACGTCGTTCTTCAGGCGGGCCTGGCGGATTATGCCGAAACGAAGGGCTGCATCATCTTCCGGCCGTACAGCTACGCTCTTTGGGAGCGCATCCAGGCGACGCTCGATCCCTGGTTCAAGAAGGACGGCGTCCAAAACGCTTATTTTCCGCTTCTCATTCCGTACCACCTTTTGAAAAAAGAGAAGGAGCACGTCGAAGGTTTTTCGCCGGAGCTGGCGGTCGTGACGAAGGCGGGCGGCGAGGATCTCGCCGAACCCTTGGTCGTCCGGCCGACCTCGGAGACCATCATGTACCAGACGTTCGCGAAGTGGGTCCAGTCCTACCGAGACCTGCCCTTGAAGATAAACCAGTGGTGCAACATCGTACGCTGGGAGAAGCGAACGCATCCCTTTTTGCGAACAACGGAATTTTTGTGGCAGGAAGGTCACACCGCGCACGCCACGGCGGACGAGGCGGACGCGATGGCGAAGAAGGCCCTCGGCTGGTACAAGAAATTCTATGAAGAGTACGCTGCCCTGGCGCCTTACGTCGGCGTGAAGAGCGCCTCCGAACGCTTCGCCGGCGCAGAGGAAACATATTCTATCGAGGTTATCGTTCCGGACGGCAAGGCCCTCCAGGCGGCGACCTCGCACGATCTCGCCGACCACTTCTCGAAAGTTTTCGAAATAGAATTTTTGGACGAGACTGGCCGAAAGGTGAATCCGCATCAGACGTCCTGGGGTCTTTCGACGCGGGCCATCGGGGGCATCATCCTGGTTCACGGCGACGACGCCGGACTCATCATGCCGCCGCGCCTCGCGCCGGTTCAGGTCGTCGTGCTCACCGTCGCCGGCAAGGACGGCCTTTCGGCCGAGGTCGAAAGCTACGCAAAGAACATCATTGATAAATTAGAGAACGTCGGCCTCCGAGCGGCGCTCGATGTGAACGTGAAGCAATCGCTCGGTTATCGCATCAACGAGTGGGAACTCAAAGGCGTACCGCTCCGCCTCGAAGTGGGCGCCCGCGAAGTGAAAGAGGAAAAAGTGGCTTTCGCCCGGCGCGACACGCTCGCCAAGGGCAGTTTCGACAAGAAAGACCTCGTCGAGGAGGTCGGCGATCTTTTGGACAATGTCCACGCCGAGCTTTATGCCCGCTCGCTGAAATTGAAGAAAGATCTGACGAAGGACGTCGCGACCTACGCCGATTTCAAAGCGGCCCTCGCGGACCAGAAATATTTCCTCCGCGCGCCCTGGTGCGAGGACGCGGCCTGCGAAGCGAAGGTCAAAGAAGAGACGAAAGCAACGACACGTGTTCTGGAGTTCGAAGAGCAGGGGAAGACGGCCAAAGAAAAATGCTTCGCCTGCGGGGCGCCCGCCAAGCATCGCTGGTTGTTCGCGCAGAGCTATTGACCCGCCGCTAAAAAATCCAATGCCCGGGGCGGAACGGTCCGCGCCGGGCATTTTGGTGTCTCATCGATCGCCTCCTTAGTGGTCGTTGCTAGCGGTACATGCAGGAGCCGACGATGACGTTGTAGGTAAAGTGCACGAAAGTGGAAGCGGCCAGGCCGCGGGCCAGGCGGCCCTCCATGCCGCCCATCTTGAGGAACACGAAGGCGTAGATGACCCCGAGGCCGCCCTGGACGAAAGCGGCGGCCGTGAGCGTCTCGGTTGTGCCGATCGAGTGAGCGGCGCCGAAAGCGAACGACACAAAGGTGGTCAGCTTGAGGAGCTCTCGGGAGCCGATGTGACGGGCGGCCAGACCGAGCGGGGTCCGGAACAGGAACTCTTCGAAGAGCGCCATGCTGAAAACCGACTTGAAGGCGAACGGTGTCAGCACGAGCAGGGCGACTTCTGGATGGAACTCCAGCCGGCGCAGGTCGAGCATGTCGATGGCAGCTGAGACGCAGCCGCCCCACAGGACGGAGACGAGAAGCCCGACGAAGAGCCAGATGAAGGCATCAACGCCGTGGGCGCCTCGGTACAGCCAGTGAGTGAAGTCCTCGACGAACGGGTCGGTCCGATGCCTCAGCCAGCGCATGGGAGCCATAAAAGGCCTCCTCTGAAAAAGGATTTTAGGTGATGTGAAGGTGCGGCTGTTTGGTTCAGTATGACCGTCTCGCGGGAGAAGTCAATCAAAGACAGGAAAGGACTTGACGGCGTTTCCGGACGGGCATATAAGGATATCAGGTCATCTTATTGGAAGGAGGTGATTGGTCATGGCAAGCGACTCCGATGCCGCTGAAGAGCAGTACGAAGGCGACTCTCGCGACGATCGTGACGGCGACGACTTCACCGACGACGAGGAGTAAGCCTCAACCGTAGTTCCGCGCCGCTCGTTTGGCGCTAATGCCGGCCGCGTGGCCGCATGCATGGGAGGGTGTTTCCGAAAGGAACCCCTCTTTTTTTTATTGCGTTGACACGTCGTTATAACAAGGCTACAACGATAGTTAGTAATTCGTTCCACCTGAGATAGGGCTCCTTCACAAGCAACCAAGATAGACCAGTTTTTTCACGAGGAGGGCGCTATGCGCCGACTGCGATTCGTAGGGATGTGCGCGGTGCTCGCCGCGGGCCTAGTGCCCTCGGTCGGTGTTGCTCAGGATGTGCCCATCATGCCGCTTTCCGATGTGAAGCCGGGCATGAAGGGCTACGGTCTGACGGTCTTCCGCGGCACGGAGCCGCAACGGTTCGAGTTCGAAGTACGCGGCGTCGCTCCGGATTTCATGGGCTGGCCGCGCGTCATCGTCGTCCGGCTCTTCGGCGGACCGAAGGGCAAGAACGGCAAGAGCGTGTTCGAGACCGGCCAGGTCTTCGGCGGGATGTCCGGCAGTCCGATGTACATCGACGGAAAGCTCATCGGCGGTCTGGCGCTCGCCAAGGATTTCTCAACGACCGCCAAGACGCTCATCACGCCCATCGAATACATGCTGGACCTTGGACGCGTCGACAGCGGCGGGCCGACGGCCCCGACGAACGTTCGGCCGGGCGAGTACATGAGCCTGTGCCTCGTCTACGGGGACAGCGACTTTTGCTTCGACGGCACCGTGACGGCGGTCCACGAGGGCCACATCTACACGATGGCGCACGGCGTCAGTCTGGAGAACGGCAAGACACAGCTGCCGGTCTTCCGGCGGTCGGTCGTCGATCTCCTCGAGTCCCAGGCCGGCGCTTCCAAGATATCCGGTCTTCGGGGCGCGGCCATCGGTACGGCCTCCGTCCACGGCATGTTCGGCATCGTCGTCCGGCCGGGCAACTTGCCGAAGGAAGTGCCCGTAACGCTCACCATCAACGACGTCTACCCAAAGCCCCTCGTCGTTCAGGAGAAGCTGCCGTACAGCAACATTTCCGCCATGAGCCTGACGTACGTTCTGGGCTCGAAGCTCGGGGCGCTGCCGATCGCCGGGAAGACAACCCGTACGAAAGCCGTTATCCGGCTTCGTGCGCCGGCCGGCGTCATCCGCCTCGAGGATACGGCGCCCGCGGCGGTCGATTCCGTCGTCAACATCTTGAACCGGCTGCTCGATCAGGAAGGCGAGAAGCTCGAGGTCGAAGGCGCCGACTTCGATTGTCGCTTGCTGCCGGTGAACGAGCTTTGGTCGCCTTTCATCATCAAGACGGACGGCAAGGGAAAGGCCGGCAAGCTTCTCGTTCTGGCGCGCAAGGGGGCGGACAACGCCCTCGGCGAGTTCGTCGGGGACATCGACCTCTCCGGCGTCGAGCAGGTGAAGGCCTCGACGCTCCAGTGGCTGGACGGCACGGACCTCCAGCGGGAGATCCTCGCCCGGATGCCGGTGCGGGAAGCCATGCCGCTCCTCGCGCAGATCGAGAACCACGAGGCGCTCTATCTGGTCTCCATGGTGGAGGACAAGGACATGCCGGTCGAATGGGCGAACAAGGAGTCAGCCCCGGCGCTTGCCCCGTCCGTGCGGGTGCTCGCTTCGACCACGCTGGGCGGTCATCGGTTCCTGATGTCGGACAACAAGCCGATGCCGTTCAACCCTGAACCGAAGAAGTAAGAAGGAGTCAGAAGCAAAAAGACCGCCGGTGCCATTCGTTGGCACCGGCGGCTCCTCATTTTTAGACCCGGCGGCTTGCGCCACCCGCGAGTTTGAGGGAAGATATCGATGGTCGTCGAGGAAATTCATATAGCGATATGTTCTTAAAGCTCTATCTCATCACTCTCCCGATATTTTTTGCTCTTGATATGGTTTGGCTCGGTCTCGTCGCCAAGAGCTTTTACGCGCGGCACATCGGATATCTCATGAGGTCAGATATCAACTGGGCGGCGGCCGTTCTCTTTTACCTTCTCTTTATTGCCGGCCTGGTGGTTTTTGTCATTGCGCCGTCGGTCGAGAAGAGCTCATGGCTTCAGGCGCTCCTCCTCGGCGGATTGTTCGGGCTCATTGCGTACGCTACCTACGATCTCACGAATCTGGCCACGGTGAAGGACTGGCCGCTTCTCGTGACGATCGTTGACCTCGTCTGGGGCACCGTCCTGGGCGCGTCGGTGTCGGCCGTCGTCGAAAGCATCGCTTCGAAGTTCCTGTGACCGCCTATTTCCTGACGCTCGCCGTTGTTCTTTTTGCGTACATGAACCTCTGGTTCATCGTTTCTTTGGCGAAAAAAAGGAACGACGTGGCGGATGTGGCGTGGGGCTTGGGATTCGTCCTGCTCGCGTGGGCCTCGTTCTTCCTTTCGCCCGCGCGCGGCCTGCGCGGTTTGCTCGTTTCCGGACTGGTGACCGTCTGGGGCGTTCGGCTCGCGTGGCACATTTATTTTCGGAATAAGAGCAAGACGGAAGATTACCGCTATCGGGAATGGCGCGCCGCCTGGGGCGAATGGTTCTATGTTCGTTCGTATCTTCAGGTGTTCATGCTCCAGGGGCTGCTCTTGTTCCTTATTGCGGTGCCGGTCTTGGTCATCAACGCGAGCGGGCCGGTGCCCCTTGGCGTTCTTGACGGGCTGGGTCTTGTCGTCTGGGCGGTCGGCTTTTTCTTTGAAAGCGTCGGCGACCGCCAGCTTGCCCGATTCATCAAAGACCCGGTGAACCGCGGGAAGCTCATGACGACCGGCCTCTGGGCCTACACCCGGCACCCGAACTACTTCGGCGAGGTCGCGCAGTGGTGGGGCATTTGGTTGCTGGCGCTTTCCGCGCCGCTCGGTCTGGTCGCTCTCATCGGGCCGCTGACCATCACGGTGCTCATATTGAAGGTTTCCGGCATCCCGCTGCTTGAGAAGAAAATGGCGGAAAATCCGGCGTTCGCCGAGTACGCGAAGCGCGTGAGCGTCTTCTTTCCCTGGCTGCCCAAGCGGAGCGTCTGATCTTGAACGCCGCGCCGCTTGATTTTTCCGGGCATTTGAAAAAATAGGAAGGTTGGAGGATGATGGGGAGCAGTTTCTCTTCGGAACGGAGGCGGGTCATGAAGTATAAGTTTACCGTGCACGAGCTTGCGCGGGCGCGGCGGGGCGCGGGGAACGCCGCGCTGCTCGCGATTACGACCTACGACGGGAAGCTCTATCGGCTTCCTATCGACCTCTTGGAATACCTGGCCATCGACGAGGTCCGGAACGGCGCCATCGCGCCCTTTTCACCGTTCGAGCAGTTGGCGCGGACGTTCAAGCTGTTCCAGGCCAGGCTGATGAGCGTCACCGTCGCCGACATCTACGCGGGCGGCTACCTCGCCACCGTGGACTTGGAGTGCTTCGGAAGGACGGGTCGCACAGTGTTCCGCGCCGGCACCGCCATCGCGCTCGCGCTCCAGTTCGGGACAGAGACGTTCATCAACGAGGAGATCGTCCCGCGGCTCTGCCCGGTGAACTACCGCGGCCCTATCCCGTTCGAGAACATGCTGGCGGTGAACGCCGCCAGGCGGCTCCTCTGAGGATGCCATGAGAAGCCCCGCTCGGTCAGTGACCGGTCGGGGCTTCAGAATATTTGCGAAGTTCGGACGTTCAGCGCATGATTGGGCCAGATTCCTTGAGGAGGCGATATGGTACGCGTGTTGTCGGTCGGACTTGCCGTCGCGCTCCTCGGGAGCGCGACGGGAAACGTAACGCCGGAACGGCGCGTCGTGCGCGCGCTCGAAGCGCAGCTCCAAACCGTCGTGGCCGAAGGCGAAAGACCCATCGCGTTGCGGTGGGGGACGGCCTTCACCGAGCCGGAAGGGGCGGTCATCTTCATTTCGCGCGCGGCGGGGCGGCGCCGGCTCGTCGCCATGGCGCGCACCGGAGAGCCGGAGCTGCAGATCCTTTTCCTCCCGCGTCTCCAGGCGTGGGTGACCCATACGGTCTGGCGCAGCCCGGATAAAGTGCGCATCCAGACCATCTATGCAGGAGCGGCGATACGCACCGAACCGGACGAACCGGGCCTCGAGCTCTGGCACGTGCACAACAACCTGCCCGACCCGGAGACGCCAAATGTCCTGCCGCAGCCGCTCGATTCGGTCACGCCGTCGTGGGAGGACCTCACCCAGTTTTTCATGTTCGCGCGCGAGGCGCCGACGACCCGCATCAAGGGTGTCATCGCCCACGTCTACGGGACGACGGAGTTCTGGTGCGAGCGGCCCGACTGGACCGAGTCGCGGTTCGTGAGCACGGCGCTCCACCACGAATCGGTGCGTATGGCCGACCACGTGGCCGCGTTCACGCCGGCTAAGCTCGCGGAAGCCCTCGCGACCTACGACGGCATCTTCAAGCTTCGCTTCACGCCGGTGCCGTGAGCACAACATCCGACAGGGGTCTCGCCGTCGCGAGACCCCTGCTCTTAATTTTTGGGGGATTTGAAAAATGAAGGGGATTGGGGGATGATGGGAGTACAAATTCTAGAAGTGGCTGATCAATCCAATGACCTCAAACGGAGAACGCTTAAACAAAAGAGTCTGGATGTTATTTGAGAAAGCAGGCTTTACTACCCATCCCAACTTTCGAGACCCCAACGAATACGTGGTTTCTATTGGTAAAGGGCGTCCGGTCGATTTATACGCCGAAATTTCTAGCTTGGGGGTGAAAATCATCGGATCGAATAAATCTGGTGGTATTAAGGGGTCCTGGACAGCGCATATGAATGATTGCGAGAGCCTTAGAGACCGCGTTGGTGCACAAAAATGCCTACTAGTCGCGACTGATCACGAATTGGATACCGAAGACCTGGCTCATGCCCATTCTATCGGGATGGTCGTTTGGACAGAAGACAATCTGAAATACTACGAAGAACTCGTTGAATCACTTGGAATATATGCGAAATACGAAATCATTCATTCACTTGGAATCCAGACGGACGAAGAGAATCATATCCATAAAACTCTCGCCAT